>JAEUUY010000026.1 GCA_016787225.1 Chitinophagales bacterium | reverse complement strand
TCGAATGATTAATTTTGCAAAACCCAAAAATCTTGAGAAGAGGAGTCATTCTCTCTAAGAATGATTCTTCTTCAAAAGAAATAAATTGATTTTATAACTCTCAACCAAAAATCAATTTACACACTTTAGTGAATACTACCTAGGCAAGTTGACTTTCAAGACATACAATTGGCTAAGTCTTTTGGTGCGTCAGATGAGGAAATTCATGATACCGTATTAGTAGCCTCTGCGTTTTGTATGTTTAATCGCTATGTAGATGGCTTAGGTACTACTCCAGCCCAGGTGGATGAGTATGCAGCTATGGGTAAAAGAATGACTCAGGGTTATAAAATGTCCAGATGATATTAGAATCAACCTTTTGATTTATCAATTCTGATAATCGATTGACAATCTATAAAGTCTTGTTCTTTATTGCTCGCAATAAGTATTGTTCTATTATTACTTAGTTTTTCTAGAAGGCTAGCATAGAGCTCAAATCCTTTCATGTCTAAAGTTTCGGTAGGTTCATCTAGGAGAATAACGTCGCCATGTGTGAAAAAGGCAAGAGCCAGTTTGACACGCTGTAACATGCCAGAAGAAAATTGTCGGATAGGGAGATTTATAGGAAGATGAAAGTAGGAATTGATTTCATCATTGCTTACATCAAAATTTCTTTTTTTCATTGAGAAATGAAAATTCAAGAGTTCATAAAAACTCAAATCGCTTGGCAAATCTATATATGGTGCAATGAAATTGATATGTTGGTAGACAGAATCTACAGCAATAATTTTTCCATCACTTAAATAGTGAACTTGACCTGCGTTAGGTGTGGTAAATCCTGCTATGATTTTTAGCAATGTAGATTTGCCAGATCCATTGTGTCCAGCTATTCCATATCTTTTACCGCTTTCAAATTCTGTTGACAGATTTTGAAAAATTACTTTGTTTTGGTAAGTTTTTTGAATTGCTTTTAGACGAATTTGCATGCTTGGAATAGTTGTCAGTTGTCAGTTTTTTAAGTTCTCAGTCAAAAGTGCAAAATAAAAATCCGTCTGACGGCTAGAGCCTAATAGCTAAAGTTTAATTAAGATCCATTCTTCCTAAATCCCTTCAATACCCCAATTTTAGAAGCATTGACAAAGCTGACAATTAAATCTCTTTCTGCAGTCGGAGGTATCTCTGCTTCGATCATTTCTATACCTTTAGATATATTAGAGTTACGAACAAATAGAATTCGATAAACATCAAAAATGTGATTAATTGTATCTTGAGAGAAGCCTCTGCGTTTTAACCCTACACTATTCACGCCATGATATGATGCTGGCATCCTTGCTGCTTTGACAAAAGGTGGTATATCTTTATTGATAGAAATACCTCCGGAGATATAACTATGAGCACCTATACGGGTAAATTGTTGGATATTAACGTTGCCACCGAGAATAGCCCAGTCCTCTACAATGACATGTCCACCGAGGTTACAAGAGTTTGCTATAATGACATTATCTCCTACTATAGTGTCGTGGCCAAGGTGAACGTAAGCCATAATAAGGCAATTATGTCCAATTTTAGTGGTGTTAGCATAGGTAGTGCCTCTATTGATGGTCACACATTCTCTGATAACACAATTATCTCCTATTTCAGCTGTCGTTTTTTCGTTTTTATATTTGAGGTCTTGAGGTATGCCCGATATGACAGCTCCAGGGAAAATTTTGCAGTTTTTGCCTATTCTCGCTCCATCCATGATAGTAACATGAGAGCCTATCCAGGTTCCTTCGCCTATTTCGACATCGCCGTATATGGTTGTGAACGGGTCTATGGTTGCAGTTTCTGCTATTTTGGCATTCGGGTGAATGTAGGATAATGGCTGCAGCATGGGCGTTATTTTTGTCTTTTAATTATTGTTGCCATCATTTCCGCTTCCGTGGCTATTTGGTTTCCGATAAATATAGTGCCTTTCATCTCTACAATTCCACGCCTTATTGGTCCCATGAGTTCTACTTTCATGACTAGTGTATCACCAGGTACAACTTTGCGTTTAAATTTGGCATTATTTATCTTTAAAAAGTAGACGTCATAGTCTTTCGTATTCTCTACCGATTTTAATGCCAGCATGCCACCGCATTGCGCCATAGCTTCAATTTGAAGTACTCCTGGCATGACATGATTGTCAGGAAAATGCCCCGCAAAGAAATGTTCATTGACTGTGGCATTCTTTACTCCTACCACGTAGTTATCCGTAACTTCGATAATCTTATCTACCAATAGCATTGGAAATCGATGCGGTAAAATATTTTGAATCGCATGGATATCATAAATTGGTTCCTTATTCGGGTCATAAACAGGTGCATCTGTTTTAGATCTAGATTCTTTGATTTTTGCCTTGAGCATTTTAGCAAAGTCGGTATTGATTTTATGCCCAGGTCGAGTAGCAATGATATGTGCTTTAATAGGTGTGCCTATAAGGGATAAGTCACCTACAACATCTAGTAGCTTGTGTCTTGTAGGTTCGTTTTGGAAATGTAAATCTATATTGTTTAAATATCCTTCTGATTTTACCTCTATATCATTTCTATTGAATAATTTTGATAACTCGTCAATATCATTTTGACTTGGCATTTTATCTACTAGGACAATAGCATTATCTACACTCCCTCCTTTTATAAGACCGGCATCAAAAAGTGCTTTTAACTCATGGAAGAATACAAAAGTTCTACAAGGTGAAATTTCTTTTTCATAGTCCTCAAAATGATCTAACGAGGCGTGCTGTGGTCCTACAATTTGCGAATTATAATCAACCATAACCGTCACTTTGAAACTATCACTGGGCATGGCTATGATTTTCGAGCCTGTAGCCGGATCTTCTATAATGACATTGTGTTTTAACTGAAATAGTTCCCTTGTTTCGTCTTGTCTTAATATCTCACATTGTTTGATTAAGGTGACAAATTGAGCGGAACTACCATCTAGGATAGGCATTTCTTCGTTGTCTACACAGATCAATACGTTATCTATCTGCAAACCAGCCAATGCGGATAATATATGTTCTATTGTAATCAGTTTAACGCCATTTTTATCTAACGTGGTGCTTCGCTCTGAAGGTACTACATAGTCACAGTTAGCATCTATGATAGGCTGATCAGGCAAATCTAATCGCTGGAACTTTATACCGTGATTCGTGGCAGCAGGCTTTAGGGTAAGGGTGACTGTCTTACCGCTATGAAGACCGTGCCCACTAATAGAGCCTTCTGTTTTGATTGTCTGCTGGAAATTATTCATCCTCCTATCCGTTCAATTTCGTACAAATATATATTTTTAAAATTAAACTTAAAATTCAATTTCAAGGCCTTTCAAGTCGCCTTGCTTGATGATAAAAGATAGCTAAGAAGATATGACTATTTAGATTCCAGTTTAAGAACTCGCTCAAATAACTCCGGCAGTTTTTTTATCAAGGCTTGGGCTTTGAGCATTCTAGTATAGTCCCAGGCAGGAGAGCCTGTGACAGCAGCTCCAGTTTCTAGAGATTTAGAAACACCACTTTGGGCATTGATTCTGACTTTATCGCCTATTTGAATATGTCCTACGATTCCTGCTTGGCCACCTATCATCACCTGATCGCCAATTTTTGTGCTACCAGAGATACCTGTTTGCGCAGCGATGACCGTATTTTTCCCTATGACCACATTATGGGCTATTTGTATCAGGTTGTCTAGCTTGGTACCAGATTGAATCCGAGTAGAACCCATAGTAGCCCTATCAATAACAGTATTGGCTCCTACTTCTACATTTTCTTCAAGAACCACATTGCCGACCTGTGGTATTTTCGAGAAACTACCATCTGCGCTAGGGGCGAATCCAAAGCCATCACTGCCAATAATGACACCGGAATGCAATATGCAGTTATCTCCTATTTTACAGCCTTCATATATCTTTACTCCGGAATGGATAACAACATTTTTGCCGATGAAGACATTCTTGCCTATGAACACATGTGGAAAAATTTTACTATGATCACCAATTGAAGCATTTTCTGAAACATAGGCGAAGGATGCTATATAAACCTGATTCCCTATCTTTGCAGCTTCATGAATAAATGAGTTCGACTCTATTCCTGATTGGCTCATTTTGGTTTGGTAAAACTCTAATAGCTTAGCAGTAGCTTCATAGGGACTATCACATCTTATGAGTGTTACACTTTGGGGAACTGAATAAGCAAATTCTTGGGAAACTAAAATTACAGCCGCCTTTGTATGTTCTAAATATGGAGCGTATTTTTCATTAGCAAAAAAACATAAACTAGACTCCGAAGCCTCTTCAATTTTGCTAAATGTTGAGACTTCTTTGTTTTCATCTCCTTCTACCTTGCCTCCTATGAGTTTGGCTATATCTTTTGCTTTAAATATCATACTGGTTTATTGATAAACCAAATGTAGGTAAAAAAATATGATTCTTAACATTAAATCTTAACCATAAATTTGTTCAGTTAAATGGAATGACTTAGGTTTGCATTGTTGTAAAAAATCAACTCATGTTAGATGTCGAAATAAAGGAAAGGATTGGGTATTTAACGCTCAATCGTATTGAAAAGAAAAATGCCTTGAATTTTGAGTTTATTCGCAGAATAAAAGCTTCCTTAGACGATCTATCTCTCGATAATCGTGTGAAGTTATTAGTTATAAAATCGAATAGTGATGTTTTTTGTGCTGGGGCGGATTTAGATTATCTCATGTCATTAAAGGATAATAACTTTGAAGAGAATCTCGCTGATACCAGACATATAGCCGAGCTGTTTGATAAGATATATAATTTTCCTAAACTCACTATAGCTCAAGTAGAAGGTCATGCTATTGCAGGAGGCTGCGGGATAGCTACTGCTGCGGATTTTTGTTATGCTGTACCGGAGGCAAGATTTGGATATTCTGAGGTTAAGATTGGGTTTATTCCAGCCTTGGTCTCTACTTATTTAGTAAAAAAAATAGGAGAGTCTAAGGCAAGAGAACTTTTACTAACAGGCAAACTAGTCTCTGGTGATGAAGCTCTCAAATTTGGGTTAGTGCATGTCATTGTGCAAAAAGAACTGATTCAAGATTATGTTTATAACCTCGCGTTGCAATTGATTGAGACGACAAGTGAGACTTCTGTGCGAGAAACCAAAAAATTATTAGTAGAACTACAGGATAAACCATGGGCAAAAGCAATAGAACTGGCAACTATAGCTAATGCTAAGATGCGAGAAACAGCTGATTTTAAGAAAGGACTGAATTCTTTTATTGATAAAACAAAGTTAACTTGGTAAAGAAAATCATAGCTAATTTGTTTAACTGATGGAAAAAACAAAAAAAGTACTGATAGCTGGCGGGAGTGGCTTTGTAGGAGAGCACTTGCGCAGGCTTTTTGTTAGTCGGTATTATGAGGTATATATTCTATCTACTCAAAAACAATTATCAAAACAAGAGCATGTTCTCTATTGGGCTCCATACACGCAAGAGATAGATTTAAAGGGTATCGACAGTTTTGATATAATTATAAATCTTGCTGGAGCAGGTATAGCAGATAAATTATGGACTAAGAAGCGCAAAGAAGAGTTATTGAATAGTAGGGTAAAATCGACTGTGTTTTTAAAAGACCTTATTAATTCAGGTAAAATTAAGACAGAATTTTTAGTTCAGGCTTCTGCCATTGGGATATATGGCAATAGATCTCATGAGAAACTTTCAGAGGAGGCTTTAAAAGGAAGTGGTCGACTAGCTGATATTACAGAGAAATGGGAGTCGGCTATTCAAGGATTAAATCAGCCCTTTGCTATCGTTCGCATTGGAATTGTATTTCATCCTAGTGTGGGAGCATTTCCAAAATTAGTCATGGGTCTGCGATTTAAGTTTATGGTTATATTTGGAAACGGAAGACAGTATATTTCGTGGATAGATGTAAACGATTTATGTGAGTTAATTTATTACATTGGTACTAAAAAGACAACAGGTATATTCAATGCGGTATCTCCACAGCCTGTTCAATTTATTTATCTTCTGAAAAAATATAATCAGAAGTTTGGAGGTATATCTATTCCATTTACAGTTCCTGCTTTTCTTTTGAAGTGGATGATAGGGGAAATGAGTGAGGTCTTTCTATTTTCACAGAAGGTTTGTTCTAGAAAAATAGAACAACTTGGGTTTAGGTTTCAATCTAGCACCTTAGCACAATTTTTAAAGAATAATAAGAAAAAATTTTAAAAAAATCTTCAAATTAGTGATTTGCAGATTAGTATGGACATATACTATCTAAAAAGATTTAAACTACCCTCATATAGGCGTTGACTTTTATCTGTATAGTTTACTTTTACTATGTACTTATAGGTGTTTGTATTTTCTTTGGTTCCTCTATAGGTGCCATCCCAGCCCTTATTGATATCCGAACTTGAATATACCAATTCGCCTACCCTATTATATACGTGGACTTCGAAACCTATTACATTTTTTCCATGAATATACCAAATGTCATTTTTATTGTCACCATTTGGACTAAAAGAATTTGGGATAAAGACATCTTCTGGTTTACTGACTTCTATTAGTGTTGAAGCACTAGACTTACAGGCTTTGCCATATTGTACCTCTATGGTGAAAATTTCTGTTTTCGTTGCTATAAATTTGGGAGATAAACAATCGGTACATGATAATCCATATTTAGGATTCCAATCGTAACCTGTAATATCTTCAGAGAGCGTGTTTTCACCTAAGACTATTTTAGGGTTGATTTGATATTCATGACCTATTTCCATAGATTGGGAGGGCGCTAATTGAACTTCAAGACTTTTATCAACCTTGACCTCACTTTCAAATTCTTTTTGGCATCCAACTGAATCTTTTACAATAATAGTATAGTTGTCTTTTGCGAGATTTGTAAATGTCTTTGATAAAGAGAAATCTGTTTTATTTTTAAGTGCATAGGTGAGATTGGCATTGCTACCATTGCTGCCCAGACTTAATACTGTAATGCCTCCATTTGTTGAATTTGGACAATCTGTATTTTTAATTTTTAGAGATTCTAAAGTTATTGGATTGGGCTGTGAAATCTCAATACTATCGGATATACTGCAATTATCAGCATCCGTAATACTGATAAAATATTTACCAGCTGGTAAATTATTTAAATCAGAGTTTAGGCTTTGATTATAATTCCTCCATTGGTATGAATAAGGGGGACTTCCGCCTATAGTATTTGATTTAATCTTACCATTGGCGTATCCATGGCAATTAATTGTTTGAGAAACTTCTAGATTTGCTTTCAGTTGAGGTTTTCCTTTAATCTGAAATGTATACTCATAACTACAATTTTTTTGATCGTTAAATCTGAGATAATAAATACCTGGTTTTAAAGATTGAGAAAAAGGCAGTAGAGCATTATTCTCATCGTACCATTTCATCACTCCATATGGGAGGTTTCCTCCGCTAACGATACTGGCTACTATGCTCCCATTCTTAAATCCATAGCAGGATTCATGATTCAAAATAGAATGTAATTTAATAGTATCAGGTTCGTTTATTTGATATTGAGAAAGCCAATTGCACCCATTCTTGTCTACAATTCGAATTGGGTAGTTCCCTTTACTCAAATTATCTAAATGCAACACGGTACTCGTCGTAATGCTGGAATCGGACTTATAGTAAACCTTGAATGGACTGAAACCATTAGAAATATCTAAATGAATTTTACCAGTATTAGAACGTGGACACCTAGAATCTTCTATTAAATCAGGCTTAGCATTCAATGTATAACTATTGCTTAAAGGAAAGCTTTGAACAAAGGTACAATTATTGGCATCGCGCATTTTTAGAGTATATGGACCTGCACCTAAGTCGGTAAAGTTAGTATTGCTTGAAAAGTCTCCAAGGTTTAATGAGAAAACGTAGGGCGATAAGCCACCTTCGGGGTGATGAATAGCTATAGAACCATTAGACACACCTGCACAACTCGGATTATTAGCGATAATATTGTATTTTAGTCTATCAGGACTTTTTATAGTTACAGGATGTATTGAAGATATGCAGTTTTTAACATCTTTAGCATATACATTGACCGTGCCATTTGCTAGTCTATCTTTATAACCAACACTGGTTTCTACATGGTCAAAATAGAAAAGAAAATCACCGTGTCCTCCGACAGGCAGGACCGCTATCTTGCCTTTTGCCTCACCAAAACAAGTATTATCTGTAGTAACAATGTGGAGGTAAATGCTATCAGGCTCATCAATAACGAAACTGTAGGCTTGGTCACAAATTATATTCGACAAGTTGGTATATTTATATTGACCTTCATATGCACCTGCAGAAAGATTCATTAAAAATGAATCTGCTGATATTACTGTTGTCCACAAATATTGGCTGGGCTTGATATTCGAAGTCACTTGGATATGCCCCCGACCATTACTCCCTTTATAGCAAGTAATAGGGCTATCTACCACCCAATGTGCTGTAATTCCTGCAGGCTCAGCTATATTTATCGTATCTGTTTGTTTACAGTTATCCTTGTCTTTAACTTCAACGCTATGCTTGCCCGCTGGAATGCTGGTAATGCTATCGAAAGTAGAGCTATTACTCCATCTAAAGGTAAATGGACCATTGGTCCCTGTGACAGATACCTTGGCGGCAGCATCAGCATAGCCTTTGCAGCTAGGTGAGTAGCCAATCGTAGTTAAAGTAAAAATGGAACCTTGATTGATATAAATAGAATCTTTAGTCGGACAGAGTGAGTGAGGGGTTTGCAATTGTGCTACTAACCAAGTATCTTTAGGGTTATTGATCGTTATTGTTTTAGCGCTAGAAGAATAAGTCCCCCAGTTTATTAGCAAAGGCTTGTGATGCAATGTGGGCACCGAGAGTATTGAAGCACAGGAAAGAATGGTGTCTTTTTCAAAAATCTTATAATTGAAAACATGTAGGCCAACACGAAAACTCCTGTCAAATCCTATACCACTTGAAGTATGACATAAATCAAAGTCAAAACGAAGATTTGTTATCAGGTCATTTGTTCCTGTAAATAGGCTATTATAGGTTAATATTAATGTGTCAACGCCACCTGTACCAGTTTTTCTTACAGCAGAGACTTGAGTGCTAATATCAGTTAGTCCTTGAAAAACTTTGAACTTATTCGTTTGAATTCCAGATTCTATAGGAAATGAAAAGTTAATTGGATGCTGCTTGCCATCATTACAAATAGTTATATCATGGTTGGTAATTTTTACAGCACTTGACAATGAATTAATTTCTTTTAAATGAAATTGAGTATTTATATCAAACATCGTGAATAACCTATCCATGTTCGATTTACTAATACAAATCCATGTATCTTTTATACCTAGATTTATTTTTCTAAATTCTGATTTGACTATCGTTAACCATGAGTTTTGTTCTACAGAAGGCGTAAACTGAATCGTGTTTGGTGTGTTTATTAGGGTTGTCTCTTGCATATAAAATGGTCTTTTGTCGTTTAGCCCAGCTTTAGCTTGAGATTTTAATAAAGAATAATTCATAGTTGGTCCTGAGATGGTATAATTCAAGGCCTTAAATGGAAGAGAAGTACTATAGGATATGCTATCTCCTTCAGTGTCTGATAAAGTATATTCGATTTCTGAAAGCTTATTTTTCAGAGGAAAGTGACGCTTTGACTCATTAAATTTGAATTGCGAATTCTGATATCGCGGAACAAAGGAAGTATACAATACTAATGGTTCACTAATTATCTGGTCTATGTTGTCGCCAAAACTTCTTGAATTTTCATCAAAAAACACAACACACTCTTTGTTTGTATTCTGCACCACAATCTGAACTCTATAATATCTAACTTCTATTATCTGCCCACTAGAACCAGTACATGCACTATTGGTTGGAGTACAAGGATAGTATATATAGCTAGAGTCAAAAAGCTTGGCATTATATACACTTAAGGAATAATTTGGGCTTGGTTTTGTATTGTATTCTAATACTTTAATTAAGTACTCTGGGAAGAAGGTGCTGGACGAGTTACATAATCTTTCGACTCTTAAGGTTACTTGAAAAACGCCTCTTAGTGAATCCAAATCTACCGTTTCATAGCTTAATTGACCACCAATGAAATGATCTGCCCTCAACTCTGAAATTTGAGTGGAAACAAATAAGAATCCAGTAAAAATCAATCGCAAAAATGATTTCAATTCACACTGATTTTAATTATACCTTAAATATTTCATACATAGTGGCAAATGAATAGTTTACCATCTACAAAGATAATCGAAATAGCTAGAAATCAATAGAAAAACTAGTTAAAGGGATAGCGAATACTTTAATTCATCTGAGGGTCTATAGGAAATTTAGCCAAGTCTTTGTACTCATCCCCGAGTTGTTCTACAGCTTTTCTCCATATGATATCATCTAGGCTGTCATCATATACTAGCCCAGGATTCGAGGGTCCTATTAGCCAAGACTTCTCGTCGATTTCTCCTTGTAACTGATTTACAGACCATCCAGAATAGCCCAGATAAAATCGGATTTCCTGCCCTTGTGCAAAATCCAACTCTATCATATCTTTCAATTCTTGGATATCCCCATTCATGTAAAGCCCTTCTGCAACTTTCATAGTGTCCTTGAGATCTGGGTAGGGATGTAAGAAGAAAAGTGACTGAGTATCAACTGGACCACCCATATAGATATGATTATCTAAATGAGATAAAATAGGAACTAACTCCCCAATTTTATAGGGCATTTTTTTATTGATTATTAGGCCAAATGATCCTTCACCATTGTGCTCTATCATACAAATAACAGAACGATAAAAATAATCATCTTCTAAAAAAGGATAGCTTATCAATAAACTTCCAGGTTCTACTTTCACTATATTTGTTTTTTATTATTTGATAGAAATTATTCTTTAGTATAAAGATAAAACAAGGATTGCAATCGCTCTCTATATTTTCCTCTTGCTAGTTTTTTATTATTAGCATCTGGATAAATCCTATTGGAAAGAAAAACGAATACGAGCTCGTTAAAAGGATCTGCCCATGCACATGTACCCGTAAATCCAGTGTGCCCAAAAGTAGCAAAAGAACATAGTGGTGAGGTAGGACTAGAACCTAAATTGTCAACACTAGGCTTGTCAAAGCCCAATCCACGTCTAGAATTTGGATTTTGTTGGCTTGTAAAAAGTGCTATAGTTTCAGGTTTTATATATTGTTTACCTTTGTACCGACCACCATCAAGTAGCATTTGCATAATTTTGCCTACATCTTCTGCTTTCCCAAATAACCCGGCGTGACCACAAACCCCACCATATAGTGCACACCCTTGATCATGGACATAGCCATGGATTTGTTGAAGCCTAAATTTAAAGTCATATTCCGTAGGGACAATTCGCTCAAGTTTTATTTTTTCCGTTGGATTATAACACAATTCAAGCCCCATAGGTCTATATATCTGGGTGTATAAATATTGGTCAAGGGATAACCCTGAAGCGGTCTCTACTATCTTTTGCAGTATGTACATGCTGAGGTCAGAGTATTTATATCGTCCTTCGCCCTTACGCTCTCGATGTGTTGTTTCATACCACATGCTATCTTTGTAGTCGTCTCTAACATAAAGGTCATTGGCTACTTTTGTGGTAAAGTTGGCCTCTGAATTTGTCCTGAAATAATTGAAAAAATTGCTATCATTAAATCGCTCGAAAAATGGTATGAACGGGGTTAACCCAGCTTCATGGGTCAGGAGCTGAGCTAATGTTACATTAGAAACTGTATTAAATTCTCCAAGGGTTAAATAGTCGCCTACTCTATCAGTAATTGAAATCATACCTGCATCGTTCATTTTCATTAATGCGAGTGTTGTCCCAATAATTTTAGAGACCGAAGCCAGATCGTAAATATCTGAGTTTTTTACCTCTCTAGATTGAGTGGCATATGTGTGCTTTCCAAATGATTTTTTATAAATTTCTTTACCTTTATGCATGACATAAAGCTGCCCACCAGGAGCTACACCTTTATTTTGAATTTCCATACAGAGCGTTTCTATTCTGGCTAAGGCATCGGCTTTACTTATCTGTGTAAGATATGCTTCATCTATAAAAGCAGTATCAGCGGCTATATCTTCTTGTTTGGGTAGCGTTTTTTGAGAAATGAGATATTGGCTGCCTTCAGGAAACACACCAACAGAAACAGGTAGTTTCCCTAAAAACTTTTCGTTTAAATATAATTTTTTAAATGCAACTATCTGAACAATCTCATTATCTTCATAGGTGATAAGTACATTTTTGGCCTTTTGAAAATACTTTAATGCATAAGGATTGCCAAATAATATATGTGTAATGTTTGGCAAATTGCTTACACTTTCTATGAAGTTGATTTGACGATTTGTCAATCCAAAATTATTGGCGCTATGTTGTGATAAGTCATGGTAAGCTATAAAAACCTGCTCATAATTTTTTGTGGCTTCCAATACACTGGTATACTCTTTGTCTGAAGAATTTTTGGATAATCGTATTTGAGCCATCTCCTTAAATCCTTGCATCATATGAGCAAAATTAGTAGACTTATCAGAGAATGAAATGAGTAAAGCAGAACGTGATTTATCTAGTATTAGGGATTCAATTGTCTTCTCTTGTGATACAAAAGTAAGGGCATCTTGATAGATTCTATCTCTTAGACTTTTATTATAAGACTCATCGGGTGCATTTTCAGTAGCTAATATTTGTTCCGTTTTTAGTCTATGCTTGAATAAGAGAATTTTAAATACCCGATTATTTAAATCTTGTTCTGTTTTAGAATTCGAACTCAACATGATGTGTTGATAGATTTTTTCTATTCCAGATTCAATATTTTGCGACATGAGCAAAATATCATTTCCTGCTATATAAGCCTCTAGCTCTAGAGATCCCGGCTCTGAACTCTTAGTAGCTCCGCCCATATTGAGTGCATCTGTGTATACCAAACCTTGAAATCCCAAATCTTGTTTTAGCAACTTGGTGACGACATCGTAGGATAAAGAGGCAGTATTAACTGAATCGAGACTAGGTACTTTAAGATGGGCAATCATGGTCCCCCATACATTCTCTTCTGCCATTCTTATAAAAGGGAAGAGCTCTATATCTTCTAATTTTTCTTTTGATTTATTTATTACAGGAATATCGTGATGACTATCCACATCAGTGTCACCGTGTCCTGGAAAATGCTTAGCACAAGCCATAACATTTTCTGACTGCATACCTAGGGCGTAGTTAAGTGCCTTATTTGCCACTTTTAATTTATTTTCACCGAAGGACCTATAATTAATTACCGGATTATTAGGATTGATATTTATATCGACTACTGGAGCGAAGTTTACATGAATTCCCAATCTGCGACAATCTCTAGCTATTGCCCGTCCCATTTCATAAATTAGGCTATCATTCGCCAATGCCCCCATGGTCAATTGATAAGGAAATTTTGTAGTATTCGCTATACGCATATTGATGCCCCATTCACCATCTATAGATACTAAAAGAGGAACATCACTTGTTTTCTGAAACTCTCGAAGCCATTCGCCAGTGAGACCATAGTCACCCTTCATACAGATTAGACCTCCGACTTTATTTTTTTTAATCAGTTGCAATACTTTTTTCTTGTTGTCTTTGTTTTCAGGTTTTGGATAGACCTCTGTCATGAATAGCTGGGCTATTTTTTCTTTCGTATTTAACCTATTCATGGTTTTCAAAGCCCAGAGTGTATCCGATTTAGTGAATACCACTTGTTGACCAATGAGTATGGAGGCAGACATGAATGAGACAAAAATTAAAAACAGGATTCTAGGCATATCAGCAAAAATACTCATTGAGTGAATATATGGACTAAATACTTATCCTCTATTCACAATCCTAAGATATTTTATGTCTAGTAAAGTTTAAACATAATAACTATAAAGTTAAGAATATTCAATACTCAAAATCTAATTTCTCTATTTTTGCTCTGTTTCAAATAACCTAATCATGGGATTTAATAAAGTATATAAAACAGCAGATGAAGCTCTAGCGGGAATTCAAGATGGTATGACTCTGATGTTAGGAGGGTTCGGTTTATGCGGTATACCAGAGAATTCAATTGCTGCTTTGGTGAGAAAGGGTACGAAAAATTTGACTTGTATATCCAATAATGCGGGTGTAGATGATTTCGGACTAGGGCTACTTTTACAAACCAAGCAGATAAAAAAAATGATATCTAGTTATGTGGGAGAAAATGCAGAGTTTGAGCGGCAAATGCTGTCGGGAGAGTTAGAGGTAGAGCTTATTCCACAAGGCACCTTAGCTACTCGATGCATGGCAGCCGGCTACGGCATGCCTGCTGTATGGACTCCTGCTGGAGTAGGCACAGAGGTGGCTGAGGGAAAAGAGACGCGAGTATTCAATGGTAAGGAATATTTACTAGAATATGCTTTTGAAGCAGAGTTCGCTATTGTCAAGGCCTGGAAAGGAGATACTATGGGTAATTTAATTTATAAGTCTACTGCCAGAAATTTTAATCCTGCCATGGCTATAGGAGGCAAGATTACCATAGCAGAGGTGGAAGAATTAGTGCCCGCAGGAGAATTAGACCCTAATCAGATACACACTCCTGGGATTTACGTTCATAGAATTTTCCAAGGTGAAAAATTTGAAAAACGAATAGAGCAGCGAACGGTTAGAAAAGCAAGTTAAAAATAATCTAATCAATATTTGAAAAGGATTTTTTTCTTTGCGACCTCTATGCCTTAATAATATTTTGTGAATTCGTGGCTAAAAAGCTGAAAATCATCATTCTTGAAAATACCTATTATACCGTGCTCTCGCTGCGTATGGAGATTTTGCGACATTTTAAGAATAAAGGATATGAAGTTTACATTCTGTCCAAAGCTGAAAAAGACGATAATGGAGTTCTTGAGAAGGAAGGCTTTATCTGTCGTCCCGTAGGGACAGTCGTTTTGAATCCTTTGAAAGCCATTCAATTTTTTTATAGACTTATTGTAGAGATAAAAAAGATACAACCTGATGTCATTTTTTCATTTACCATTCGCCCCAATATCTTTGGTAGTCTGGCAGCTCGATGTTTAGGAATCCCTATTGTGAGCAATGTTACAGGCACTGGACCTTTGACTACAGACAAAGGATTTATATATCTTCTAATCCGTTTGGCCTATAAATTTGTATTTCTTAAAAACCAACGGGTCTTTTTTCAAAATCAAGATGATTTTGATTTCTTTATAAAGAATAAGTTTGTGAGAAGTGACCAAGCCAAGCTTCTCCCAGGGAGTGGTGTAGATACGGATTATTATTATCCGAGACTTAAAACAAAGAATGGCTTTAGCTTTCTCATGGTGAGTCGTCTAATAGCAGATAAAGGAGTCCGAGATTTTATTGAAGCTGCTAAAATAGTGAAGTCCAAATATCCTGAAATTCAATTTCAATTATTAGGCCCCTACTGGCAACAAAGTAGAAGTAAGAATACGATATCAGAAGTTGAAGTCAAGACCTGGGAAAAGGAGGGACTCATAAACTATCTCGGCTATACCCTTGATGTGCGTCCTTACATGGCTGAGGCAGATGCTATCGTGCTGCCATCCTATCGTGAAGGCTGCGCCAATGTGCTGATGCAAGGAGCTTCGATGGCCAAGCCGCTAATAGCGACCAATGTCACGGGTTGTAAAAATCTCATTGTTGATGGTATATCAGGTTATCTCAGTGAAGTTCGCAACCCTCATGCTTTAGCTGATTCCATGATGAAATTATATGCCTTAACAGAAAATCAAAGAATAGCAATGGGTCAAAAAGGAAGAGAAAAAATGATTAGAGAATATCAGAAAAGTGTGGTGCTGGGGGCTTATGAAATGGAGGTAGAATAGGATCATACCTATAAGGTGCTAATTTGCTAAGGTTAGTTTTAAATCATTATTTGAACAACTTTTAACCACTTTACTAAACTTTTAATCTTGCATTAGGATTCAAAATATTAAATTTGTCCTCCTTTATATAACTTATAACTAAGAATTCAGTACTTAAAACTAATAATGAAGTGGAACTAGAGAAAAAGGTAATGGACATGCTCAAAGAGGCTATGAAAGCCAAGGATGAGGCTTCATTGCGCACCTTGAGAGCCATAAAAGGAGCTATCTTATTAGCCAAAACAGAGAAAAATGCGGGAGAAATGACTCCTGAGCGCGAAATGCAGTTAATTCAAAAGCTAGCTAAACAGCGTAAAGAGAGTATAGAAATCTATAGTGGACAAGGAATGACGGAACTAGCCACCAAGGAAAGAGAAGAATTGGAGGTTTTGGAAAAATTCTTGCCGAAACAATTGTCAGAAGAAGAAATCAAACCCATAGTGCAGGATTTAATATCCGAATTATGTGTTTCAGATATTAAAGAAATGGGAAAGGTAATAGGTGCAGCCAATAAAAAGTTAGCTGGACAAGCCGAAGGGGCTATCATTTCTAAAATAGTCAAAGAAATCCTCTCAAGAGCTTGATAAATAAGGTAAAAACATTAAACGAACGATAGGCTTAGCTAGTCTATGATAATAATTTTAAAATCAAACTACAATGAATAAATTAACTCTTTTAGTCGCATTGATAATAGCTAGCCAAATATGCTATGGTCAAACAAATAAACAAAAAGCACAGGCTGCTGCTCAGGCCAAGATAGAAGCTAGAAAAAAGCAGGAAGCCCAGATGGTATCAGAATTGGGTGGAGGTAAAACAGCCGTCAGTACAGAACCTGTATCCAAAACATTGACTTGGATGACATTGAATGACGCACTAGCAAAGTCAAAATCTACCAAGAAAAAAATATTGGTAGACTTTTTTACAGATTGGTGCGGATGGTGTAAAAGAATGGATAAGACCACCTATGAAGATCCTCGTGTTATTGAAACATTGAATAGATATTTCTTGCCAGTAAAGTTCAATGCAGAAAGAGAAGATCCAGTTATGTACAAAGGTACTAAATATGAAATGAAAGCTCAAGGAATCAGAAGTACTCATGAATTTGCCATACATCTATTGAGTGGTAAAATGGGATATCCTACTACCTCGTTTCTAGGTGTAGATCATGATTTATTGACCAATGTACCAGGATATATTAATGCAGAAGAAATGGTGTTGATATTGAAATTTTTCGGTGAAAATAAATACTTATCTATGTCTTACGATGATTTCAAAAGAATGGAATCTACACCGAAAAATTAATTCTAAATTTATAGTACAATCCATGAGGCATCTATTGATATGTGGGCTTCTGCTCATTTTGGGTTCTTGTAAAGAAAAAACGGAAAATTCAGATACACAAGTAATAAGCACTGGTGTTGCGCCTTTCGAGGCCAATAAAGATATGATTGCCAATATTTATACCAAAAAAGGCATCATCAAAGTAGGTCTTGAATTTGTAAGAGCTCCTATGACTGTTGCTAATTTCATAGGCTTGGCAGAAGGAAAAATGCCAAATAAGCACAAACCTCTCGGAAAGCCATATTACGATGGTTTAAAGTTTCATAGAGTAGTTGAAAATTTTATGATTCAAGGTGGTTGTCCATTTGGCAAAGGTAATGGTAATCCGGGTTATACGTTTCCGGACGAATTTCATGAAGAGTTAAGTCACGATGGACCAGGTATTCTTTCCATGGCAAATTCTGGCAAAAATACAAATGGCTCTCAGTTCTTCATTACCCATATGAAAACCGAATGGCTCAATGGAGTTCATTCTATTTTTGGACGTGTGATAGAAGGGCAGGATGTGGTCAATAAAATAACAGCGGACGATGTTATTGATAGTATTCGCATATTGCGAAATACGAGCGAAGCGCAAAATTTTGATGCCGTAAAGGTTTTTAATGGACAAAAAGAAATCGTAAATCAGAAAGCACTGGCAGAATTGAAAATGAAATACGAACATCATTTAGCATCGCCTATGTATAAAGCGTTCGAGGAATATGCCAAAAAAGTTTATCCGCAAGCAGTGAAAACGACTTCAGGATTATACTATCTGAAGACTACAGTCACAGAAGATGCTCAAGTAGCTGCTGGAAATATTGTCAAAGTCCACTACAAAGGTATGCTGACCAGCGGTAAAGTGTTTGATGAGTCTTATTCTCGCAAAGAGCCTATACAATTTCCTTTAGGTGGAGGTCAAGTGATAGCAGGCTGGGATGAAGGTATAGCATTACTTCGTAAGGGAGAAAAAGCCACGCTCATAATACCGAGTTATTTGGCCTATGGAGAAAAAGGAGTGCAAGGTGCCATTGGACCTAATGAACCACTTATTTTTGAAGTTTACTTGGTAGATTTTCAATAGTTGACCTCCAAAAGAATTTCCATGCAAAAACTTAATGTGATATTTTAGTGCAAATAGAATGAAATTATTAATAAGTTAAACATAGTATCAAATGAAAAAACTAAATTTATTTATCATGCTTTGTCTGATTAGCATATTCGCTGTGGCTCAGAAAAAATCCACTCCGGCTGTTAAGAAGAAAGCTACAACCACATCAACAAAAACTAAAATGAGTAATCAAAAGCAACCCGGCATTTATGCTACTATTGAAACAGATAAAGGAAATATTGTTATCCTTCTAGAGCACAAAAAAACTCCTATGACCGTCGCTAACTTTGTAGGATTAGCAGAAGGTAAGATGGAGAATACTGCAAAACCATTGGGCGTACCATATTATGATAGTATCAAATTTCACAGAGTGATAACTAAAGGAAATGGTGATCCACAAGACTTTATGATACAAGGTGGAGACCCAACGGGAACAGGAACTAGCGGTCCTGGTTATAACTTCCCTGATGAAATAGAGCCAAGCTTAAAGCATGATGTACCTGGTATTTTATCTATGGCCAATGCTGGTCCTGGAACAAACGGTTCTCAGTTTTTTATAACAGTTACTGCCACACCATGGTTAGATGGGAAACATACCGTATTCGGACGAGTCATTTCTGGCATGGATGTTGTGAATAATATTAAAGTCAATGATGTCATGAAAAAAGTAAGAATCGAGAGGGTAGGTGCTGAAGCCCAAGCTTTCAAGGTAGATAAGGCATCATTTGAAACCTATAAGGTAAAGGCACAAGCCAAAATGGAAGAGCTTCAAAAGGCAGAAAGAGCCAAAATGGAAGAAATGATGAAAGAAATGCAGAGAAAAAATATGGAAGCAGCAAGAACTGATGAGCCAGCGTTTAGAGCAGAAATCAAAAAATTATATCCTACAGCTACATTTACAGCTACAGGATTAGCTTACATCATTGAAAAGCAAGGAACAGGAGAGCGCGCTAAACCAGGAAATACTGTTAGTGTGCACTACAGTGGTGCCTTTACAGATGGTAAAAAATTCGATGCCTCTTATGACCGCAATGAGCCAATTACCTTCCCTCTTGGTCAGGGTATGGTAATCCCAGGATGGGAAGAGGGTATTGCACTTCTTAACAAAGGAGCGAAAGCCAAATTGATTATCCCTTATTGGTTAGCTTATGGAGTAGATGGTCGTCAGCCAGTTATTCCTCCAAAATCTACACTAATTTTTGATACCGAAATGATGGAGATTAAATAGAGCTACACTGTCATTTACAAATAAAAAACCCAAGCCAAGGCTTGGGTTTTTATTTTTTGTTTGGTTCTACTTAGTGATTCTGAAGTTTTTTACTCCATGCTCAGTCGTGATAGACATGCAGTAGTTCCCCCTAGGTAAGGTTTTTAAGACAAGTCTAACATATTTTATAGCCTATCTTTTATTCGAGTTTATTTTCAATTACAAAATTAGACTCTTCTTTTCTAAGAAGAAAATAACCATGTTGCGTTTTTATTAAATTTTGTGCAAAATTCTAACTTACCTTGCCCCACTGCTTCACTTCCTTATTCGTTTTGTGAATATAGTGTCTCAGTGCTTTATATTTTTCTGATGTGAGCTCAGCGTCTTCGTCTATGATATTTTGGGCTACTTGGTTAGCTAATTGTAGGAGGTCAGCATCTTTGGAAATACTGGCTAGTTTGAGTTGAATATCCCCACTCTGTCTAGTGCCATCTATGTCTCCTGGTCCTCTTAATTTGAGGTCTTCCTCAGCTATAAAAAATCCATCGGTGCTTTCTACCATGACCTGCATGCGCTTTCTTGCATCGAGCGATAATTGAAATTCGGTCATTAGGAGGCAATATGACTGGCCGGCACCACGCCCTACTCTACCTCGTAACTGATGCAGCTGCGATAACCCAAATCTATCGGCATTCTCGATGAGCATGACTGAAGCATTGGGGACATTCACCCCTACTTCTATTACGGTAGTAGATACTAAAATTTGAACTTTGCTAGTGACGAATAGCTCCATGTTCGCCGTTTTTTCTTCATTCTTCATTTTGCCATGAACCATGGTCATACTATATTGTGACTCAGGATAAATTTTTTTCAAATCTTCATATCCATCTAATAAATTTTTCAAATCTATTTTGGCGCTTTCTTCTATTAGAGGATATACGATATATACTTGCCGTCCCTTAGCAATTTCTGATTTAATAAACTCATGGCATTGCTGACGATGGGTGTAGAAAAAATGTTTGGTGCTGATAGGTTTCCTGCCAGGAGGTAATTCATCGATAACCGAATAGTCCAAATCACCATACAGCGTCATAGCTAAAGTTCGAGGTATAGGCGTCGCTGTCATCACCAAAACATGTGGGGGTAAATCATTTTTTTTCCATAGGGCTGCTCGTTGTGCCACTCCGAATCTATGCTGCTCATCGATAACTACAATTCCAAGATTTTTAAAAATTACGGTCGGTTCGATAAGAGCATGGGTACCTATCAATATATCTATTTTCCCATGTTCCAATTCGTCTAATATTCTTTTTTTATCCTTAGCTTTAGTAGTCCCTGTGAGAATTTCAGTTTTTACACCTAGTTTATTTGCAAGCTCAGAAATATGCTCATAATGCTGCCTAGCTAAAATCTCTGTAGGTGCCATGATACTCGCCTGAAAGCCATTATCCACCGCCATAAGCATAGTCATAAAGGCTACAATAGTCTTGCCACTTCCTACATCGCCTTGAAGCAGTCGGTTCATCTGTCGACCTTGCATAGTATCACGTCGTATTTCTTTCAAGACACGCTTTTGAGCATGGGTGAGCGGAAAAGGCAAATGCTGATGGTAAAACCGATCGAAATAATTCTCCACACTAGGAAATACATAGCCATGCTGCACTTGCACTCTATGAGCCATTAATTTTTTAAGATGAATCTGCACTTGAAAAAATTCATCAAACTTGATACGTTTGGTTGCATTCAATATTTGTTGATTCGATTTGGGAAAATGAATCTGATATATGGCTTCGGGATAGCTGATTAGCTGATGATTGGATAAAATTTCTTTAGGTAGAAATTCAAAAATTTCGTTTTCATCTAGGTCTGTATAAGCTTGCTTAATTATTTTGAAAATTCCTGCACTGTCTAAACCCTTTTTTTTCATGGCCTCGGAAGAAGGGTAAAGTGGCTGAAACCCGGATAACTTTTCTATATCCTCAGGCAGGGCTTTTCGGAGTTCGGGATGCGCTATCGTGTATTTACTTCCAAATTTCTGCGGTTTGCCAAATACGAGGTAAGAATCTGTAGAAGAAATTCCTTTTTGATAATATTGAACACCTTGAAACCACACAAGCTCTATATCACCGCTTTTATCTCGCAGCTTGGCTGTTAGTCTTCTTTTCGGTCCTTCACCTATCATTTGAAAATTTGAAATAGTACCATAGAGCTGAATATATTGAAGGGATTCATCGACCTCAGCTATTTGATATACTTTTGATTTATCGATATATCGAAATGGAAAATGATGTAGTAAATCATATACAGTGAATATCTGAAAATTTTTCTTCAATAGTTCGCAGCGAGCCGCAGCTAGTCCTGCTATGGACTCGATGGTAGAAGATAATTTTAAACGTACAGACATGTTGGAACTCTAATAGGCAAAGATAAAATTATTTTAGTGGAAATCTTTTGAAAGTAAATTTCATATTTAAAATAGTTTTACCGCTAGAATTGTACAATTAAATTTAAATATAGGAGTTATATCTAGGGTATGAAAAGATTTGTTTTTATAATTCAGTTTTCAATAATTCTTCTAAATCTGGAAGCACAGCGAAGTACAAATTTGACGCCTGCACAGAGAGGAAGTATTATGGTCATTGAAAAGAAAATGCAACGTATCGGTGCTCAATTTTTAGCAGATAGCAGTCAAGATGCCAGATTGAAAGGTACTAGAGATTTTGTGAAACTATTGGTCGAAGCACTCAAGATTGAAAATTCGTTTCAATATAAATTTGATAGTCTGCCATATCTTGCCACGGTCATGCCAGAGGATTCCAGCTTTCGCATTTTTACTTTTCAGGTTGTTTTGAATAACTATACCTTTAGACATTATGGTGCTATACAGTTGAATAGAAAAAATATCAAATTAATTCCTCTTCGAGATTTTTCGGATACATTTCCAATCACTCCTCAATACACTATCACCAATAATAACTGGTTGGGTGCTGTATATTATCGTGTTATAACTAAATTGGTTAATAATAAACCAGTATATTTTTTATTTGGATTTGATCAAAATGATGTTTTGTCAGATAAAAAGTATATCGAACCCATGCAAATTGAGAAAGATTCTATTGCTAAATTTGGTTTACCCATTTTTGAAAAAACCACAAGAGAGTCTTTGCCTCCTAAGCCCAAAAAATTTGGAGATGCTCCCTCGAGACCTGAACCACCTATTATAAAAACCAAGACTTTCTATAGGTATGTTCTTGAGTATAGAAAAAACTCTAATGTATCTTTAAAATATCATAAGTCGAAAGACCTAATTACCCATGACCATACGCCACCTATGGATGGGAAAACGCATGATATAGGATTTATAAAGGTTCCTGACGGCACATACGAAGGACTTCAATGGAAAAAGGACAAGTGGGTTTGGCTAGATTATGTAAAACTCACAGATGAAGAGTCCAATCAACCTATTCGACCAATTCCTATAAAAGATGTAAACAAGATTCCTGCTCGACAGTAGGATTTTAACCTGTGGTAATTAGTTCGTTTAAGTTTTAGATTAGGTTTAACTTGTCAAAACATGCCTTTAATATATTTTAAATTTCCTTTCAATCAAATTGGGCTATAATTGTTTAGTAAAAAAAACACAGTCATTCAGAAATTGAAAAAAATGAAGAAAATATTTGTTTTCATTCTCCTAATATCCTCTCAAATACAAGCACAAGACAAAGCAGAAAAGTCATTTGAGAAATACAAACAATTTTATTCCTTGCTTTATAGCTTTTATGTGGACACAGTAGATTTCCCAAAAATTGTAGAAACCTCTATCAGCAAGGCTTTGGAGACCCTCGATCCGCACTCAGCTTATCTCCCACCTAGAGAAGCTTCAAGCGAAAATGATCGATTACAGGGTAGCTTTGAAGGAATAGGTATTTCATACAATATCATACGCGACACTCTCAATATCGGCGAAGTGATAGCTGGAGGACCGAGTGAGAAGATAGGACTCATGCCTGGTGATAAAATGCTTAAGATAAATGATACGCTTTGGGCTGGTAAGGCTTCCATGAAAGCAGATGACTATGTGAGTAGGCTGCGCGGTAAAAAAGGTACTCAGGTAAAGGTGGTTGTATTGAGAAATAAGGATGTGCTCACATTTGTGATTACAAGAGATGTGATACCTCTTCATAGCGTTGATGCTGCATTTATGATAGATAAGACTTTAGGATATATCAAGCTCAACAAATTTGCACACACGACACCAGCAGAGATAGATACAGCCATGAAAAAATTGAAGAATCAAGGTATGAAAACGATGATTCTCGATTTACAAAATAATGGTGGAGGCCTACTGACCGCTTCCGTAGCACTTAGCAATGAATTCCTAGAAGCAGACAGACTCGTAGTATATACCGAAGGTGAGAAAAGCCCAAAAACGGAATACAAAACCGATAAAGGGGGCAATTTCAAAGACGGTAAATTGATTGTACTCGTGAATGAAAGTTCGGCTAGTGCTAGTGAAATTGTATCGGGTGCTATCCAAGACTGGGATCGGGGCTTGATAGTAGGTCGCAGAACATTTGGAAAAGGCCTTGTGCAACGCCCATTTACACTTAATGACAATTCTCAAATTCGATTAACTACGGCCAAGTATTTTACCCCATCAGGACGATGCATTCAAAAACCTTATACCTCTGATCGCAAGGAATACCGCTCCGATATCTGGAATAGAATGCAATCAGGCGAGCTAACGAGTGAGGATTTACAAGATATGAAAGATGGTAAAATGAAAATAAAGAAAGATGGAAAAGATACGATGGTGACTATTCCTGCTTCTGAAATTAAACAAACGGCGAATGGTCGTAAGGTTTTCGGAGGTGGAGGCGTAACCCCTGATGTGATTGTGCCTATCGATACTAGTATGAACACGGACTATTACTTTAAATTTTTACGTAAAGGCGTACTCTTCAATTTCGCTCAAGATTATGTGACGAAAAATAAGCCGCAACTGCTAGCCAGTTATCCTAATGAAGATTATTTTGTCAATAAATTTTCTGTTGATAAAACCACAATGGATGAACTATTGGAAAAGGGTGCGAAAGAGGATATCCCTCGAAATGATTCTAGTTATCAAAAATCTGAAAAGTTGTTTCAGGTGGTGCTCAAAGCCAATATAGCTCGCTATTTGTATAATTCACAGGCCTTTTATAAAGTCATTATGGATATTGACCCGAGTGTCCAGAGAGCCATAACCCTTAGTCGAGAGAATTTTTCGAAATACAAGGTTAGAAATGAATAAATTTGCAACCTTATGAGTCAGATAAAAATAGGTTTATTCTACGGAACCGATACTGGAAATACAGAAACTATTTCTAATAAAATCAAAGAGCGCATTGATGCTAAATTAGGTGCGGATACGGTCGATGTCATTGAAATTTATAAGAAAGAAGCAGAGGCATTTGCCCCATATAACTATATAATTATAGGAATGCCTACCTGGTATGATGGAGAGTTACAGGGTGATTGGGAAACCTTCTTACCAAAATTTGAAACTATTGATTTTACGAATAAGAAAGTAGCCTTTTTTGGTCTTGGAGATCAGTATGGTTACTCATTTTATTTCTGCGATGGCTTGGGCATATTTCATGATATGGCTTTGAAAAACGGTGCGACGATATGCTGCAAATGGCCGACAGATGGCTATGAATACGATGCAAGCAAAGCGGAGCGCGATGGCATGCTAGTAGGTCTTTGTATCGATGTGGATAATCAAGATGATTTGACAGAGTCACGTTTAGATAAGTGGGTACCCATGGTATTGAGCGAATTTGGGTTAATTTGAAAATGATTCAATATGAAAATTTGAAAATGCTGTCTTTGAGCCTAAGCCTCTTTGTTGCAAATAAGAATGTGATGATGAGTTGATATGAAGATGAGGTATTGAGTCAATTTGTAGGCATAGCTTTCGACAGTGAAAATATTATCTTTGAGCCTTAGAGTCTTTGTGGCAGAAATAAATGTGATAATAAAAAACAATTAATATGAAGTATTCTTTTCTTTTCTTTTTTATGATGATTATTTGTTTGGGAAATTATTCTTGTAAGAAAAAAACTTGTCCTGCCTATCAGGAAAATCAAAAAGAGGAATATAAAATAAAGAATCAAAAGCGTAAAAAAGCTAAGTTGTTCTGACCTAGTATATTTAAATATTTAAAATTAAGAATTCAATATTCAAAATTATATATGATAGATTTCAAAAGAAGAAGCTGGGTTTCAGGAGCGGATAGTTCTGAATTTCCTATCCAAAATTTACCTTTTGGTATTTATAGTAACCACACTAAGTCGAAAAGAGTAGGTGTAGCTATTGGTTCGAAAATAGTAGATTTAGTAGCACTAGCCAAGGCTGGGCTTATCCAAGTATCTCCTAGTGTTTTGGAAAATTCAAGTCTCAATGCATTTATTGCTTTAGGCAAAGCTATCACTAACAAAGTGCGGTTAGATATTGCAGACTTATTAGATGTAAAAAATATTGAGTTTGCTACGAGAGCGGATATTGCTTTGTTCCTTGATGATATGGATGCTGCTACTATGCATATGCCGGTGCAGGTAGGAGATTATACTGATTTTTATTCTTCACGCGACCATGCGACCAATGTAGGTAAGATGTTTCGCGACCCTGCAAATGCTTTACTGCCCAACTGGCTTCATTTGCCTGTAGGCTATCACGGACGTGCGTCTTCTATCGTAGTCTCTGGTACCAATTATCATAGACCCAAAGGTCAGACCAAGCCAGTGGAAACCGAACCACCTGTATATGGACCTTCGAAGAGAATGGATTTCGAATTGGAAGTAGCATTTGTCATAGGCAAGGAAACTCAGCTAGGCCAATCGATTTCTACCAAAGATGCCGAGGATCATATTTTCGGATTGGTATTATTTAATGATTTATCAGCGAGAGATATTCAGCAATGGGAGTATGTGCCTTTAGGTCCATTCTTAGCCAAAAACTTCTGTTCGGTGATTTCCCCATGGATAGTAACTATCGAGGCCTTAGATGCATTCCGAGTGGAAGGGGAGAAGCAAGACCCTAAGGTCTTACCATATCTAGAATTTGAAGGAAAGAAAAATTATGATATCAAACTAGAAGTGAGTTTGACGCCTGAAAATGGAGAGGAAACCATTGTTTCTAAATCCAATTTTAAATATATGTATTGGAATATGTGTCAGCAACTGGCGCACCACACGGTGAATGGTTGCAATATGCGAATAGGTGACATGTTGGCTTCGGGAACTATTTCTGGACCAGAAAAGCATGAATTTGGATCCATGTTAGAGTTAGCATGGAAAGGTACCGAACCTATCCCAATGAAAGACGGTAGTACCCGAGTATTTATGAATGATAATGATACCTGCATCATTCGTGGCTTTGGAGAAAAAGATGGGGTCAAGATAGGATTTGGGGAATGTGTTTCTAAGTTATTACCTGCTTTATAATTCTCAATAATTTTTCAATTAAATGATTCAACGCATACAATCTTTATTCTGGTTAGCTTCTATAATATCACTTGGCTTTTTTCTTTTCACCAATCCTGACATTGAAATTATTGTTCAAGGAATAATAGCTGCAGCTATTCTATTTAATATCATCACTATTTTTTCTTTTCAAAATAGAAAGAGACAAATTTTAATTTCTTACTTAGCTATCTTCTGTATCATAGGCTATATGGGTTATTTTGTAGGGCAGCATTTGAATACTCCATCCAGTATCGAGGCATTGAAAATTATTCCTTTGGCAGTTTCCATTATTCTGAATATATTAGCTAACCATTTCACTAGAAAAGATATAAAACTAGTAGAGGGGTCGAGCAGATTGAGATGATTTTTAGATGTAATGATAAGTCGAAATGATGATGAGGTGATTTTATTGAGGTATTAAGTATAGAGTTTGAGGTATTATTTTAGATTATTGATATTAGAAATTAGAAAAATAGAAAATACTTTCGGCTTTTACTTTGAATTATCTATTTGAATCTCCCTACTTTCAACTAACCACCGACTACTGCGACTGACAACTGTGACTACCAGTTATACAAACTATAAACCATATAATCTATTAACTAAATTAAAATGGCAAAGACAACAGCAAAAAAAACAAATTCTAAGGAAAAATTAAATGTGTCCTTATTGGCGAATATATGTGAAAGACCAGGTGCTCCTGGCTTCGAGCAACCTATTAGAGAATTAATTTTGAAGTCCATTAAAGGTTTGGCTGATGAGGTTACAGTCGATCCATTAGGCAATATATTAGCCATACAGCGAGGAAAGGATAGTTCAAAAAAGGTAATGGTGCCTGCTCACATGGATGAGATTGGATTTATCGTGACACATATCGACAATGATGGGTTTGTTCGCTTTCATACTCTTGGTGGTTTTGATCCAAAAACATTGACCTCGCAGCGCGTTTTAATTCATGGCAAGAATAAAACATTGCTTGGTGTCATGGGCTCCAAACCTATACATGTTATGACACCTGAAGAGCGCAGCAAGACCCCTCAGATACAAGATTATTTTATTGATCTCGGTATGAAGAAAGAAGAGGTCATAAAACATATAGCTGTAGGTGACCCAATTACTCGAGAGCGAGCTTTGGTTGAAATGGGAGATTGTGTCAATTGTAAATCATTAGATAATAGAGTAGCGGTTTTCATTTTGATTGAGACCCTACGAAAATTAAAAGGTAAAAAACTTCCGTATGACTTTTATGGAGTGTTTACCGTGCAAGAAGAAGTGGGTTTAAGAGGTGCTACTACAGCTGCTCATTATTTGGATCCAGACTTTGGTATTTGTTTAGATACTACGATAGCGTTCGATGTGCCGGGCAATAAAGACTTTGATAAAATAACAAAACTAGGAGAAGGAACTGCTATCAAGATAATGGATGGCTCCGTCATTTGTGATTATCGTATGGTGGAGTATATGAAAAACATTGCTGCAAAGAATAAAATTAAGCATCAGATGGAAATATTGACTGCTGGTGGCACGGATACAGGAGCTATTCAGCGTATGGCGAAGAATGGCGCTATCTGTGGCGCAGTGTCTATACCTACACGACATATTCATCAGACCATCGAGACTTGTCACAAAGAAGATATTCAGTTGAGTATTGATTTGCTAGGTTTATGTATTGAAGGTTTGGATAAATTTGATTGGAGTTTTAAATAGTTTAAAGTAGAAAATGTAAAACATTTGCACGTTTTACTATTAACTTTCAGCTTTTAACTTTAGACTATATGTATGGACTATCAACTCCTCGATTGCGGCGATTTTTATAAGATTGAACGATTTGGTGCATACGTTCTAGCTCGCCCTGAACCGCAGGCTCTTTGGGCTCTGAAGAAGCCGCTAGATGATTGGCGAAAAGAAGTGGACGCATTTTATGAACGGAAAAAAGAAGACATCAAATCCAATAAAGAGGATAGTGGAAATTGGATTTTAAGTTCCAAAGTTCCAAACAACTGGATAATTTCTTTAGGTAAATTTTTAGACCAACCTGTACAAGTAAAATTAGCGCTTACTTCATTTAAACATGTGGGTATTTTCCCCGAACAATGGGATAATTGGAATTTTATTTGTCAGCATAGCAGAGAAAATTCTTTATCTGGCAATTTGCTCAATCTCTTTGCCTATACTGGCGTAGCAAGCTTGGTGGGAAATATAGCAGGATATAAAGTAACCCATGTCGATGCGGTGAAGCAAGTGGTTAACTGGGCTAATGAAAATAGAGAAATTTCCAAATTAGAATCAAATATTTCATGGGTAGTAGAAGATGCTATCAAATATTTGCAAAGAGAAATAAAACGAAGTAAAAAATATACTGCTATTCTCCTAGACCCTCCAGCATATGGTAGAGGACCGAATGGAGAGAAATGGGTGCTAGAAAAAGAATTATTTCATCTCTTGATCTTATGCAAGCAAGTGCTAGAAGAAAATAAATCATTTCTCATTATTAATTTGTATTCGCTCAATATTACACCGCTTTTACTAGAAAATATTCTCAAAGAAGTAGGATTATGGTCAGAAGCTTCGCAATGCATGGAGCAGTTTATTCCTTATGGAGAAAATAAAAAATTGCCATTGGGTGTTTGTGGAAGAGTAATTTTCTCATCTTGAATTTAATGAAATTCATTCTAGCTGTTATATTCTTTTTTGCACATACATATTTTTATGCTAGCGATTTTATTTCCGCTAAAGTCATTGGTGTGAAAGATGGAGATACTTACATTGTACTCATAGAAAAAACCCAAGTCACGATACGCCTCGAACATGTGGATTGTCCTGAAAAGAAACAAGCCTTTGGTCAAGCTGCTAAGAAATTTGGTTCGGACTTTTGCTTTGGCAGAGAAGTAAAAGTATTATGGAACAAGGTGAAAGATAGAAACGGACGATGGATAGCAGAAATATATTATAAAGATAAATGCCTTAACAAGGAGTTGGTTCGAAATGGATTGGCTTGGCATTTTAAAAAATACTCTAAGAGCAAAGAATATGCCGATTTAGAAATCGAAGCACGGAAAAATAAAATGGGATTATGGCGAGAAAAAGAGCCAGTTGCTCCTTGGGAGTGGCGAAAATTATAGCTCGTGGAACCCTTCGTCGCAAATATTCCCCCTTTCATCGCATATCATATACTCCTTCATACTTGCTGATTTAACTTTGCGTTAGATTTTTGAACAATTTAAATTTTAAAGTTATGAACAGACCACAAATTAAAAACAGCTTGTTACTAGCAATTTTATTTGCTTTTACCATCATTTCTTGTCAAAAGGAAGATGCCTTGGATACGAGTGCCGATGTAGAAGATGTGACCGATTTTCTAAAAATGGGCGCAAGTGCTGATGCTACAGACTCACCAGCGGTGCGCAAAAAATGTAGGGATATTACCCAAATTGATGTCGCTTCAGTTCGTTCTGAAATTACTTCTTATATCAACACGAACTATGCTGGTGCTAGTATAGAAAAAGCTGGTGTAGATTCACTCGGAAATTTCTTTATCAAAATAGTGAAAGCAGATGGTTCTCATATAGGCTTATTGTTTGATGCCAATGGTAATTTTGTCAAAGAACTATTAAGAGGTCACAAACATAGAAAAGGAACAGAAATTGCTGTAGCTGATTTGCCGGCAAATGCCAGTGCATATATTACTGCAAACTATGCTACCGCTAGTATTCATAAAGCTATTAAAATGGAAGATAGTACTTATAAAGTGATTTTGGTTTTAGCAGATGGCACCTATCAAGGTCTCGCCTTTGATGCCAATGGAAATTTTGTATCTACCGTAACAGTTAAAGACAAGCACGGAAGAAAGAAAAGAAAGAAATAAGATTTTGTTTTCATAGTTTTTGTTTTGAGAGGCTGTTTAATTTCTATTGAACAGCCTCTTCTTATTATATTTACACAAGTAAAATAGAATCTAGTGAGATATATCATAGTCGATGATAATAAACTAGCGCGAATGGCATTAAAACATATCGCTGCTGGAATACCTAATATCGAATTCTTAGGGGAATGTGAAAGTGCAGCTGAAGCTATGGAGTTTATTGCAAAAGGAAGCATTGACTTTATGCTGCTCGATATCGAAATGCCTGAAATGAATGGTCTGGAATTAGCACGACATGCCTCTGCGAAAAAAGTCTGGATTATCTTCACTACAGGTAAGACAGAATATGCGATCGATGCATTCTATACAAATGTCATAGACTATGTAGTCAAACCAGTGAGCATAGAAAGACTGTCTGTGGCTATCGACAAGCTCAAAGAAGTAAATCAGTATAGACAGCAGAATAATTCGAATGAAGAAGAATATTTTTATATCAAAGATAAAGGGGTATTGATAAAAATTCTTCTATCCGAAGTTACCTATTTCGAAGCACTAGGCGACTATGTAAAAATACATACTAGGTATAAAAATTATGCCATGCGTATCACGATGAAAAATATTGAAGAAAAATTAAATTCTCTACATTTCGTGCGCGTACATCGCTCTTATATTGTGGCGCTGAACTGTATCGATAAGCTACATGACCATACCATACATATTGGCTCGAATGATATTCCCATAGCAGATTCCTATAAAAAATCTTTATTAGAGAAAATGAACCGATACTCCTAGATATGTTTGGCAAATCCACTCAGTTTTTTGTTTTCATTATCTTCCTACTTGCTTTTGGAGTCCTAGTTTTTTTAAACTATAAATCATATACCTCTACAAAATATCTTATAGAAAATAATGATGAGCTAGTAGAAGAACTGGAGCTATCGAGTAATATTCAATTCTTTCAAATACATCTGGTGCTAATGGACAATGCACTATCCAGAGTCATTAACGATAGAAGTAAAGAAAGTATAGACGAAATTGAAAGGGAAGTTAAAATTATAAAACTTTCATCAAATTATCTTCAAGCTATGTATTATCAGCATAAGCAGGAAGCTATATACCAAGAGTTCGATCGATATTTGTCGAAGAAATTAGATCTGTGTCAAAGGATAATAGATGCCTTTAAAAAGCAGGATAAAATTTCTCCAAACATTATAACAGAAATCAAAGCAAGCGCAGAATGGAATGACATCATCAACGACCAATTGTATCAGCTAGAAGAAATCACGGAAAAAAAGGTAAGAGAAAAATCTGAGGAAATTAAAACGACTGAACGCAATACCCAACGACTCAATGTTATACTTATCGTCATATCCACATTGCTAATTACTTTGGCATTGATATATATATTCAATAAAATCAAACGTCAACAAGTATTGATCACCGAGCTAGAGCAGGCGAAGATGAAAGAAATCAAACTACATAAAATCAAAGATGATTTTATAGCCAATATGAGTCATGAGATACGAACGCCCCTCAATGTGATTCTCGGTTTTACTTCACTCATGGAAAGGGAAAAACTGACAGCAAGATTGAGTGAAATGGTGCAAACGCTTAAAAATGCAGGCGGACAATTGATGTTTATTGTCAACCAAGTTCTAGATGTAGCGAAAATGGAGGAAGGTAGATTAGAATTAAATGCTAAGCCTTTTCAGTTGAAGCAACTTGTCCATATTCTCGATAGTTCTTATAGAAAAATGATTGAGGATAAGGGTATTCAATTAGAAATCCAAAGTAATATCAAACAAGGTAATACTGCTGTAGGAGACCAAGTCAAGCTGATTCAAATAGGTTCGAATCTTCTTTCCAATGCACAAAAATTTACCGCCAAGGGTACAATAACTCTACAATTAAATCTCCACCAAGAAGAAACCCAATACTTACTAGAGATTGTCGTTTCAGATACGGGTATCGGTATCGAGGCCTCCAAAATATCGACCATCTTTGACCGCTTCGAGCAGGCAGACAATAATATCACAAGAAACTACGGAGGCACAGGGCTGGGACTGGCTATTGTGAAACAACTCGTAGATATCATGAACGGGAAAATAGAACTAGATTCCAAACTGGGCATGGGAAGTAGATTCAAGGTTACAATTCCTATTCAAATAGAAAAGAATACTATAATAGAGCAAACTATAGCTCCAAGTGACTACGAAATCATTCGAGGAACAAATATACTCGTCATAGAAGACAATAGTTTAAATACCAAATTAATTCAAAATTGGTTGGAACCACCAGGACTCAATACTACCTATGCCGTTTCAGCTATGGAAGCTTTAGATATACTGAAAAATCAAGTATTCGATATCATACTACTCGATATTCAAATGCCGGGCATGGATGGCTATACCTGTGCTCGACATATCAGAAATGAACTTAATCTTAAACTTCCTATCATAGGCATGACGGCGCATACGCGCAAGCAGGATATACTCGACTGCTATGCAGCTGGCATGCATGCTCACATCGCCAAACCTATAGATAAGTCCGAGTTATTTTATTTATTGTCCATGTATAGTCATATTCAGCATATCCATCTTATCAATCATGACTATCTCAAAAAACTCTCAGGTGACAATGAAGCTTTCATCCAAGATTTAAAAACTGAATTTCTAAAACAAACACCTATAGAAAATGAAAAGCTGCGGAAGGCCTTTTTTGAAGATAATTTAGACCTTATCAAAGCTACTGCTCATACCTTAAAAACCAATAATGGCTATATCGGTACCGATGAAAAATTCATTGAAATATTTCAATCGATAGATAACTTAAAAGAATTACCTATGAATTATAATAATTACTTTTTAGTAGAATATTTGTTTGAGAAGGTGAAGGGGGAGGTAGAATAGAGAACCTTGTAAATTTGAATATTCACTATCACATGAAGCTAGTCTGAAGATATGCATAGCTGTGGATAAGATGTATTATGATGCTCCAGATGTTTATTTTTTTACCGCAAAGGACACAAAGGTGGTGCAGAGGACACAAAGTTTTTTTCTTGTAAATTAGGAATCTTTCTCTTCTCTGACTCTCCTACCAAGGGACTCAGAGAGGTTGCAGTAAGATGTTATGTTAGCCGAGTTCTCTTTGAGATGCTCATCATATGGAAGTAAAGTAGTTGTAAAAATAGGCAAAAGGTAGTTTTCTTTATTTTATAAGGAAAGTTACTTGAGTTAGTTTTTTATCTTTAAACGCAATTAAACAATTTGTTTTTACATTTTGATTTTCTGAAGCACAAATCATAGGCATAGGACAAACAAATTTAATAGATTCTATTCCTGCTATAGATTCACTCACTGTCTCACCAGTAATTTCAGTTCCTCCTATTTTTAACGTTCCCTTAAAGGCTTGTTCAGGAAATTTTTTATCGCCATCCCAGTTATAGTTTATTCCAAGTTCTTTTATTTGACCTTTTGAAGTGAAAAATACTATTCCAAACTCTTCATAAAAATAACTTTTCTCACCACTAGGGTAATCTTCTATTTTGCTTGGTTTTCCCAGATTCTCTATTAAAGCATTAACATTTGTCTTGCCGTCAATTTTCTTTGTATTAATTGTTAGTTCTGCTAAATCCGAGTATTCAATATCTATTGTACTTGTTTGTCCAGCAACATAATTAGCAGTTAAGCTGAAAAGACAAAAAAGTCCTAGAATATTCATTTTTATCATTGTTATTTTTTTTATGTAAATACTAATTCTGTTAGCGCAAATGTACAAAGATTCATTTTATGTCAGATATATCAAACATTTTCAAAAATAATCCAAACCTCGCAACTATCACTTTTTGATTTCTCTCTCAACCCTTTCGTCGCAAATTTATCCCGATTCATCGACTAAATTTTGATGCCCTCTAGATAGCCTTTACTTTTGTATCAGTTTTTAACCCATTAAATTTTTAAGTCATGAAAAAATTATTTTTATTGTTAGCATTTGGATTTTTTGCTTTGAACCAACTTGCTGCTCAGGAGGCTCCTAGAGAAAATAAGGAGGCAAGAAAAGAAGCAAGGCAAGCTAAGAAAGAGGCTAGAGAAGCCAAAAAAGAAGCCAAAGAGGATCGTAAAGAAGCTAAAGAAGACCGTAAGGAGGCGCGTGAAGCTAAAAAAGAAGCCAAAGAAGAGCGTAAAGAAGCTCGTGAAGCAAAAAAAGAGGCTAGAGAGGCAAGAAAGGACGCTCGTGAAGCCAAGAAAGAGGCTAGAGAGAATAAGAAGCCATAGTGAAAATATAGAGCCTATTGGTGAATTGGTCCTGCCTTCACCAATAGGCTAATTTAAACTTCTGACTATAATCTCTTGTCTGTGTATATAAGATTCTTAGTAGTTTTGTCATTCAATAACAAGCAAATGAAACGATATTTTTTCTTGGTTGTTTTTTACTTCCTATTCATGAGTGTATCCTCTGCACAAGAAAAGCCGAATGCAGAAAATAGAGAGAATCGCAAGTCTATCCAAGATGCTAAACAAGATATGCGCGAAGCCAAGCGAACAGCTCGGGAAGCTAAGCAAGAAGCTAGAGAAGCTCGAAAGGATGCCCGTGAAGCTAAAAGAGATGCTCAAGAAGCACGACGTGAAGCGAAAGAGGCTAAGCGGGATGCACAAGAAGCAAGGCGCGAATCGAAAGAAGCTCGCAGAGAAAATCGCGAAGGCAGAGGGCGCTAATTTTTTTATCAATTCTAATTTAATCAATGGTATCGAAGTGGATAGTAGTAAATATTTTTACAATAAGTTTCTTATATACAGAAGCGCAGGTAGATAGCACTTCAGCTATTACAGATACTATACAAGACACTACAATAATCAAAACCTACAACGAAGCTAAATTTTCTATTCAGACAGGAAACAATCTCGCACAAGTAGGTCAGGCTATGACTACGAATGTATTCTACCTAAGACCAGGAGCCGTTTTTTACCATAAATCGGGTTTATATGCAGGAGCCAATCTCACTTATATGCCTATGGATAGCTCGAAGAAGTTAGATAATTTCAACCTCAGCGCAGGCTATAGTATCGATCTATCAGACTATTTTTCGACAGGTATCGATTATACGTTTAGTCAGTATTATACTACCAAGCAAGTAGCATCGAGTGCTGCACATATGATAAGCCCCTACATCACTTGGGAAAATAAAATTTTATCTCCCACACTCACTCCTATGTTTTTATTAGGTACGACGACAGATATTGCTGTGCAGCTAGACTTGAGTCATATCTTTATTTTCAAATCTGTTTTTCATCCAAAAGGAAAACTAACGATTCCTCTTTCAGTAGGAGCTATTGGTGGCACATCGGAATACTATACGACAAATGTTTTGCGAAATAAAAAAGGTAGAACTTTAACTTTTACTAATACTAAGTCTCAATTGGCACTTACCAGCGTATATGCTATGGCTACCATTAAATATAAAATCAATCGTACGGCCTTTAGCTTTAACACAAGCTACTATCACAATACGGATCCCAACAATAGCGATGTTTCGAACAATACTCCTGTATTTCGATTTATCTTAGCTTATTATTTGTAACATTGGTATTAGATATCCCCTTCTTGTGGTCTTATGATAATATCCTCGACACAGGCGCTGGGTGATAATTGCGATGTTGTATATATTATTTCGGCTATATCGCTTGGCTGAATAAATCGATTATCAGGTAGGTCTACCCCTGCCCAGCTATCCGTCAATACTGCTCCAGGATAAATACCTGTCACCTTCACATGTTTAGATTTTAACTCATTACGGATTTGTTTGGTGTATCCTGTGAGTGCAAATTTCGCTACGGTATATCCACCTCCATTATCATAATCTTTCAGACCAGCAATAGAAGAAATATTAAAAACATGGCCGGATTTATTTTTTATCATTTGGGGAATGATACATTTGCCCATCCAATATGCACTAAATAAATTGACTCGCATTAAGTAGTCTAAACTATCATCAAAGTTTTCAGCGCACAGGTCTCCTTGTTGAAAAAGTCCAGCATTATTGACGAGGATATCTATACTGCCGAATTCTTTAAGGCAGTTCTTTGCAAAACGCAATACGGCGTCTTGGTTTTCCATATCAAGTGCTTCCGCATAAATTTTTATATTCGCATTGATACTTTGAAGATGCTGTTTCGCCTTAGTCACGCTGTCTGGATTCTTACTACAAAAAGCAAGATTCCATCCTACATATGCGTATTTTTCTAAAATGGCTAAGCCTATACCGCGGCTAGAACCAGTAACAATGATATTCATATGGTATTTTCAGTTTGTATGTTGTCAAAAAAACTATTCGTTATTAACTATTCACTATTAGTTGTTAATAGCATTTGTAAAAATACTAAAATTCGTTTGCCCATAGTTTCTTCGTTTCCAAAGATGCGGGTGGGTGTCAAAATTGTATTTCGGATCATGTTCGAGAATGAACCAGCCCTGTCCCTCTATGATTTCTTTTTGAATTATAAGGTCTGGAATCATGGCCAGATTTGGAAGTTTATAAGGGGGTCCTGCAAAAATGACATCAAAAGATTCACGACAATTTTCGATATAGTCAAAGACATCCATTTGTAAAATACGATGCCCTTTTAACTCCAGTTTTTCAGATGTTTTAGTTATAAATTTGATGGCTTCAGTATTGAGTTCTACCGTCGTGATATCGCTACAGCCGCGCGATCCAAACTCAAGGCTTATATTTCCTGTTCCACCAAATAAATCAAGAAAACGGATATTATCAAAATTGAAATAATTATCGAGGATATTAAATAATGCCTCTTTAGCTAAATCTGTCGTAGGTCTTGTAGGCTCTAATTTGGGTTGATTGAGTTTGTAGCCTTTATGTATTCCGCCTATTATCCGCATTTGATAGTTACTAGTTTTAAGTCGCTAGTTGCCAGTTGATATCATTATCTAGTAGCTATAACCTTGTAACTTGAAACTTTATTTAGCTGCAAAGAATTAAATCTCCATAAATCTCCCAGAAGGATAAAGGAAAACCAAAGGTCTCTTCCGCTTTTGAATTGAATGCAGGAAAATGATTTTTCAATTGAGTGAAAATTTCAGCATTTTCTTCTTTTCTCACACTCGTGATAAAGATATCAGAGGAATTAGGATCTACATTAAACTCCTTCATATTTCGAGCGATAATACTCGCATAGTCTTTAGAAGATGCATCAAAGGTATTGCATTGGATTAATTCACCATTTCTAAAAAGAATAAACTCAAGGAATTTAGTTTTGATAGACACAAAGGTCAAATCTTTACTAGTTGATTTTCTTTTTAGTACTTCAAAGCTAGGTCTATGATATGAAAAGAATTGTGCATTCTCAAAGGTGAAAAACAAATCATTATAGACTCTGAACGGATAGTTGTAAAATTCACGCGAACGAATCGTATCCAAATCATCCACCAATAGCTTCTCTGCTGGTTCGCTATATATAGTTCGGTAGGCAGAATAACTATCTATGCCAGCTAACTCGGTTTGAGGTACGAGAACAAATGTAGATTCACAATGAAATACATTTTTAATCACAGCAGAACGGTATGCTGCAGGTATCTGGTCTAATGCCATTTGAATCTGTGTAGAATAGACCCCAGGTATGTTTAAATCACGAAATTGGAAATGAACGAAAGCACTCATCGGTTGGCCTATCTTTTCGTATCCTGTCAAAATCAAGGCATCTCTATACACAAGTATATCAGCCTTTTCAAATTTCATGTTTTCATTAGGATGATAGGCGTGCAGTACTTTTAATAATTTGTTCTCCATGGGTGATTTGATTGATATAAACGTTAATTTAAATATAATTCTCTTACTTTGCAAAGTTATGGAAAGAATACCAAGTTACAAAGAAATTTTCCAAATAGCTCTACCTATCATGTTAGGGGGTATTAGCGAGACTATTTCTGCTATCGTAGATACTGCTTTCATGGGGAAGTTAGGTACTTTGGCTATGGATGGTATGGGAATGGCCAATATTTTTCTGCTTATCATTATTATGATAGGTTGGAGTTTTTCACGAAGTATTCAGATTCTCGTTTCTCAAAATTTCGGAGCCGAAAATTTTTCAAATATAGGCTCTATAGTCCAACATGCCTTGGTTGTTTTATTTCCGATTGGACTTTTGCTCTTTGGCATCTTGTATAGTTCCAATGCTTATTTTTTAAAATTTATCATAGATAATGATTCCATTCATAAAATAGCCTCTGAGGTTTGCTCTATTCGTTCTTATGGTATGCCTATTGTCATGATGACATTAGTTTTTTCTGGTTTTTTCACCGGATTAGGGCAAACCAAGATTTTATTATTTTCTCAAGCAGCAGCAGCTATTTCCAATATTATTCTCAATTATATACTCGTCTTTGGGAAACTGGGAATGCCTGTAATGGGTTATCAGGGTAGTGCCACAGCTACGGTCGTTTCGGAGGGTATAGCACTGGTAGTTTTATTGGGATATCTGGCTTTTCAATCTGATCTTTTAAAACGTTATGAACTTCTCATTCGAAAGAAGTTTAGTCTTCATCTTGTGAGAGAAATAATGCGCTTGGCTGCTCCTATGGTAGTTTTACATGCCTTTAGCTTAGGGTCATGGGTATATTTCTTTTCTTTGATAGAAAAAATGGGAGAGAAAGAATTGGCTATCTCTATGGTTTTAAAACAGTTGTTTTCCGCTATTACCATTCCAGGTTTTTGCCTAGCCAGCACTGCGAATACGATTGTAGGACAATTAGTAGGAAGTAGAAAAATTGATCTTATTATGCCTTCAATTTGGAAAGTAGTCAAACTCAATTATACCATCTTAATTAGTCTTGCAATATTGACATATATCTTTCGTTACCCTATAGTTTCCTTATTTACGACGGATGCAGCTGTGATTACTAATATATCCATGCCTTTGATAGCCTTGTTAATGGCTTATTTAGTTATCCCTTCGTCAAATGTACTTTTTAATAGTATCTCTGCATTGGGGAGTACAAAAATTCCACTATATCTAGAGACAATTAATTTGTTTTTTTACCTGCTCTACATGTTTGTATTTATCCATATCATGAAGTCTAGTCTATTTGTTGCATGGCTGGCTGAAATCGAGTATTGGATTTTCTTGCTTATCTTTTGTTTTATCTATTTTTATAAGATGGATTGGAAGAAAAACATCATATATTTGGATAAATAATTGAGGTTAAAAGTATAAAGGTGAAAGTCAAAAGTATGAAGTGCTTGCCCCCAAAATCTAACATCTTCCCGATAGCTATCGGGACTAATATCTAACATCTAAAATTATGTACGGACACACAGAAATACAGAAAAAAATTCAAGACAAATACGATGAAATCGCCGCTCTAAGAAAAGAACAAGTAGCCATAGCGAAAAGCGAAGGTCTTAGCGAAGTAGAAAATTATTCTTTTAAGGATAAGAATGGTAATGTGGTGACTTTGCTCGATATGTTTCAAAGTCATGACGAGCTCATCGTCGTTCACAATATGGGAAAATCATGTCCCTATTGCACCTTATGGGCAGATGGGCTGAGTAGCAGTACACCCCATATTCAGAATAGATGTGGCTTTGCCTTGGTCTCTCCAAATGATTATCAGACTATGTCAGATTTCGCCGCGAATAGAGATTGGAAATTTCCTTACTATTCAGGAGTAGAAACTAGTTTTATTTCCGATATGGGCTTTTCGCACCAAACAGAGGACGGCAAGGTGCGCTATACGCCAGGCTTCACCACTTTTCTAAAAAAGGAAGATAAAATCTATCGCGTGGCCTGTGATTTATTCGGTCCAGGCGACCTATTTTCTCCTATCTGGCCTATGATGGATATGCTGCACCATTCAGATAAAGAATGGCATCCGAAGTTTGGCTATTAATTTTATTTCTGAAATTCTTTTACCTTTCCATCTCTATAAAATAGATTCATCGTTTCAAACGGAATGAGTTTCATGTTATCATCGATAATATGTACGCAGGATTTTTTAACTGCTCGCACATCAAAGTCATAAGCATCCATAAAATTCATAATAATAATTCTAAATAGATTAGAATAGTCAAGATTGCCTTGAGGGATCAATGGGAGGCAGCACATGAGTTCGGCTAGTTTTGTTTCTGCTTTTTCTACCGAAATTCCTGTGCTAAACATGTCATACAAATATTTTTGAAGTCTTTCATCTTGTTCATAAACAATTGTATTTTTTGAGTTGTTTAATAAGTCCTGCGGATTTACCCAGCGTGTCAATGCGAAAACTTCGTGATTATATTTTAGAGCATACGCCATAGCCAAATTGTCAGGATTGCATGGAACAGGAATGATATCTTCTGGAGTAAAGATATCCGTTTGCTCATAGATTTTTCTTCGCACTTCAGTAAGCGTTATTTTTTGATTTGCTGCATCGAAATGGACATTTCTCCCAGCTACTTGAGTAGGTTGAAAAGTAACACCTCGGACAGCTTTTTGAGATAAGGCATAGCGGATTGTGTCTCCAATTTCATGGTCATTTAGTCCTTTTTGTAAAGTAACTACTAGTGTTGTAGAAAGATTGAATTCATTTAAATGCTCAATGGCTTTCATTCGAATGTCAGAAAGGTCTTCTCCTCGGATAGTCTTTAGTATTTCAGGATTTAAACTGTCAAACTGAAGATAGACTTCAAAGTCTGGCATGTAGCTAGCTAATCTTTCAGCAAATCTCTTATCCTTCGCAATTTTAACGCCATTGGTATTGAGCATAATGTGGCGTATTTTTTTTGTTTTTGCCATATCCATAATGTCCCAAAATTTAGGATGCACAGTTGGCTCGCCACCGCTTATCTGCACTACATCGGCTGTCCCTTCATTGCGAACTATGGTATCAAACATTTTTTCTATTTCCTCAAAACTCCTGTGTCTTCCGTGAGTAGGGGAAGAAGAGGCATAGCAAGTTGGGCAAGTAAGGTTACATCGGTCAGTTAATTCTACTAATGATAAACATGAATGTTGTTCATGGTCTGTGCAAAGCCCGCAATCATATGGGCACCCATATTTGACTGGTGTCCCAAAATGAACTGGCATTTCCGATGCTTTGTTATAGTTACGGATATTTTTATAATATTCTATATCGTCTGCAATGATAGTTTTGCTATTGCCGTGTTCTTTGCAATGTTTATACATCCATACTTTTTCATCTTTGAATACTATTTTAGTATCAACTAAATGCAAGCACTCTGGACATAAGCTTTTTGTGTAATCGTAATAAATGTAGTCTCTTTCTGCCATAGTTAGTTTAAATTTAATAAGCACATACCAAATGAAACAATAAGGAGGATAGCCCCTAGAATATGTATGCCAATGATGGTAAATAGAATATATTTCCCTACCTTCTTTTTCTGTTCTGTATTACCTTTCAAGTATAAATAAAGACCCAAAGCAAATAACAGGTAAGGAATAAAGCTGAACGAAAAGAAAGAAAATCCCATGTTATTTAGGTTTATATTTTAAATAGAAGGTGTAGTAAATAAAAACAAGAATACAACAGCATTGAACTGCATTTAGCCCGAGATAACTAATATATAAAGGCTTTAAGAATTCAATAAAAAATCGAAACATAAAATACAGAATCATTAATATCATAAATCTATATCCTAAAGGCATTGGATAATTTCTAATTCTAATGTAAAATAATAGCAAAATGAAAGCGAATATAAGTTCAAAAAGTGCTGTAGGGAATCTTTTAATACCATCGCCTAAATCCATGCCTAACATACTATCTGTAGGTAATCCAATCGTCCCATCATCTACTCCTGATAGAAAACAACCTGTTCGACCAATAATAAGTCCTATTAATATCGGAAAAACATAAACATCACCTGTAGACGATTTAATTTTTAAAATAAATTTGACCAACTCTACGCCGAGTATTCCTCCGAAGAAGCCACCTGCTATACTTTTATTATACATGAGAAGTCGCAAATCTATGGAAGTTAAATTTGAAGAAACCTCCAGATAGCCCACTAACCTAGAGCCAATTAATGCGCCAATCATGGCTCCTAAAATAGTGCTTAGTCTGGCAAGTGTTGAAATCGTATCGGTATAATTTTTTCTTTGGTACCAATAAACCCGAAACGCAACAATAAAAGCCAAACTTTCCATTATAAAATGAAAATTGAAACCAGTCGGTAGACCCTCAATTCTGATAGGAATCATATTATCAATTAGGATTAAAATCCTTTAGAGCTAAAAAACAAGAACCACCAGAAATCAATATACATACCAAACCTGCAATAAGATACTTTGATGCTTTTTTAAAATTGTCAGTTAACCATACAATTATCCCTGTTATGATGAAAAATACACCTATCAGAGGTAGTAAAATCCATAAAATTGCTGCTATTCCCATACTTTATATTTAATGCAAAGACAAAACTCCTGTTTCAAAAAGAACCAAACAACTTCCTCCAAGTAATGTCAACGCAGAAATTGAATATACAAGTAGTTTTAAAATAAAAGATAATTTAGCTTTCTCATTACTAGTCAAAAATACGATTAATAAAATTATTAAAAGAATTAATATAGCTGCTACCAATACTATTATAATAAATCCACTAACTACTGCATAATATTCAAGCAAGGTTTTCATGAATGAATAGTTATATTTGATTTAGTTGGATATATAATGCATATACCACCTAATATAATCCAGCAAACAAGTATAAAAATACCACCGTATAACCACCAAAGTATTAGTTTTTTTCCTATTTGTTTTTTATCCTGAATAAAATAATCATAAAGACCTGCAAGCAGAATTAAAGAGCCTATTGTCGCAAATGTATACGTTAGTATAGGTACAAGGTAAGATAACGCAATTCTAATATCTGTCATCGTTGCGTAATTTGATATACACTGAAGAAAATGTTAATTTACAGAGTTTACTAAGCTTTCACTATTCAACACCGATATCTCCCTAGCCAGTTTCTGTGCTATAGTTTGAAAACTATCTAAGACGATTTGGTTATCGGCGGTAAGTTCTTGACCATTATCGGCGCATTCGCGGAGATTTTCAGTGAGGGGCACTTCACCTAGGAAGGCGACTTCGTAATCCGAAGCTAGATTTTTCGCTCCACCACTACCGAAGATATAATATTTCTTATCGGGCATATCATGCGGCACGAAGTAAGCCATATTTTCTATCACCCCAGCTACTGGAATTTCTACTCCTTGCACCCGATACATGGATAAGGCTTTTCGAGCATCGGCTATAGCTACTTTTTGTGGGGTGGAGACGATAACGGCACAAGTAACTTTTAGTGTTTGGGCGATGGTGAGTTGCACATCCCCTGTTCCCGGAGGCATATCGAGGATGAGGTAGTCTAGATCACCCCAAAGGACATCATTGATAAACTGCTTGAGAGCAGAGGTGACCATGGGACCTCTCCAAACTATCGCTTGTCTTTCATCGATTAGGAAACCTATGGATAGTACTTTTAAATTGTCATTATACTCAACAGGTTGTATATAAATTTTTTCTTTAATCTCTCGTGTCTGTGGTTTTTTATTTTTCATGCCGAGCATGATAGGAATAGAAGGTCCATGAATATCTGCGTCGAGTATGCCTACCTTAGCACCCATTTTACTGAGAGCCAATGCCAGCTGCACTGTCACAGTAGATTTTCCTACACCACCTTTGCCAGAAGAAATGCAGACTATGTTTTTGACATTGGGGAGTATATTGATGTCTTTATTTCTCGTTGAGGATACGTTAGAAGTCATGTGAATATTTACTTCGATATCTTCCCCAAAATCAGCCTTCAATTCCTTGACGCAATTGTTATGAATAAGTTCTTTTAAGGGGCAGGCAGGGGTAGTCAATACTATGGTGAAGGAAATTTTTTGTCCGTCGATTTTGATATCTTGTATCATATTGAGAGTGACCAAATCTTTTTTCAAATCTGGTTCTGGCACTCTGCTCAATGCTATGAGGACGTTTTCTTGATTGATCATTGCTTTATTTTGATAAGCAATATTAAGCTAATTAGTGTTTTTACTTGGTTTATTAATGATTTTTTAGAATATAATCTATTTAATTAGGGTCTGCTGAAAAACTCAGAAGTGCGCCAAATACGAGCCATCAAGCCGAAGCTGTATAGACATACTGCGAGGTGAAGATGGCGAAGTAGTTGGTGTGCTTCTGAGTAGCCTAATATTCTTGTCGGTAAATGCAAGATATTTAGGCGTGAACTCCAGTAAACTTGTTTTTACAATTTGCATATTCAGGGGGAAAAGTTTTTGCAATCTTATGGCTATCATTTGTTTTGGCGTTTTTCAGCAAACCCTAATTACTGCATTATTTTCTATAAATACGAGTGGCACTGGGATAACACTATCAACCACAAAGAAAAAGCTGCTTTTATTAGATAAACAATTTTTCTTTATACTCTATGCTTTTTTGAAAAAATTATTGCAGATTATGAAAACTTTTTTAACCTTGTAAGCGTTTAAAATATAGATACTATCTGAGCTATGCCGGTTTTGACTTCTTCTTATGATTCTTTTATAAAAAATGGTCACCTACAGACGATTCTTCCAAATGTTTTGCGAAAAGTATCATTGTTTAAACCTCGGCAAGAAGAAATCGAAACTCCAGACGACGACTTTTTAGAATTAGATTGGTATGATATTAAAGATAGCAATAAGCTTGTTATTTTATCTCATGGACTGGAAGGCAATTCACGTCGACGCTATATGAAGGGTATGGCCAAGTATATGTTGGAAAATGGATACAATGTTTTAGCATGGAATTACCGATCCTGTGGTTCTAAAATGAATAAACAACTCAGATTTTATCATTCGGGCGACACGGAAGATATAGATACTATCATTCGATACGCTCTTTCTAAGAACATGTATGAATCTATTTATCTCATTGGCTTTTCGATGGGCGGAAATATTTCATTGAAGTATTTAGGAGAAAAAGGAGAAGAGTTAGACTCGAGAATTAAAGCGGCAGTGACTTTTTCTGTTCCTTTGGATTTGATCGGAAGTTCGCGTCTTCTTTCCAAATGGTGGAATCGCTTCTATATGCGACGTTTTTTAAGAAGTCTTCGTAAAAAAGTGGAAGCCAAAGCTCCTTCTTTTCCCGATAAACTCAGTGTTGAAAATTTCGATACGATTAAAAGTTTTAAAGGTTTTGACAATCAGTTTACAGCTCCTATTCATGGATTTCGCGATGCTTTCGATTATTGGAAAAAATCTTCCTCGCTGCATTATTTAGAGAATATAAAAATCCCAGTTCTCATTGTCAATGCCCAAAATGATAGTTTTTTATCACCATCTTGTTTCCCTTATGAAATAGCCGAGCGCAGTCCGTTAATACATCTTGAGTCTCCCAAAACTGGGGGTCATGTTGGTTTTTGGTCCTTAGAGTCTGTTTTTTGGACAGAGAAAAGGGCGGCGGAGTTTCTAAATCCTTATTGATTTCTCAAACTCCTCCGCCCATTTATCAAAAGGCCGCGCTATCCAGGCTTTCTTATCAGAAACGACTATGGGTCTTTCTATAATAGAAGGATTTTCGTGCATAGCCTTTATCCAGTCTTGATTTGAAAGGCTTTTATTCGTAAATTTCTCCTGAAAAACCTTTTCCTTTTTTCTCAAGATAAATGAAGCATCTTGCCCTAGTTTGCTTATAACTTCTCTCAGTTCCGCTTCAGATGGTGGCTGGGTGAGATAAGGTCTAATTGTAATTTCATGACCTAGGTTCGCCAAATATTCTAAGGCTTTTCTGCTCGTAGAGCAAGAATTATTGTGCCAAATGATCAGCTTCATCGTAATTTCTATTTGTTGAGATACAAAACTATCAAATTTTACCCACCGATTCCCACTTCTTTGTTTGTCGATAACTTAGAACTTATCCACTGACTTTGAAAATGTTAGTATAGTTATCCATATTTTAAATTCTTTATTAATAATAGTTTTGAAGATAATTAACATTTAATCCACAAAGGTTATTGATTTTGTGCAAATTTTTATGGAAAAATAAGTGGGAAAATGTGGGTTAAAATAAAAATTAAGTGTAGTTTTGTGGAGATTTTAGAATTGAAATGGCATTTTTAGGAGAAATAGTAATAAAACTCGATGATAAAGGCAGGATGAGAATTCCTACTGCCCTCAAAGAGGCTATGTCTGATAAAGCTGCTCATCGATTTGTGGTGAATAGAGGTTTTGAAAATTGTTTGACACTTTACCCTTATGATGTATGGGAAGTGGTGAAGTCCAAAGTAGATAAACTCAATACCTTTAATAGAGAGAAGCGTGAATTCGTTCGTAAGTTTTATAGTGGCGCTACCATATGTGCTCTCGACGGCAGTGACCGAATCAATATACCGAATCAATTATTGGATTTCGCTGGTATGAAAAAGGATATCATCCTTACACCAGTAAAAGACTATTATGAATTGTGGGATCAGAAAAAATATAATGACATGATCAGTCAAGCTGATGCTTCTTCATTTGAAGAACTCGCTGAGCGTGTCATGGGAGATAGTGAAGATGCTATAGATCTGTGATAGTATGGAATATCACAAAAGTGTTCTTTTAAATGAATCCGTCGAGGCACTCAATTTAAAGCCAGATGGCGTATATGTTGACTTGACCTATGGAGGCGGAGGGCATTCCAGATTTATCTTGAATCAGCTTGGTGATAAGGGAAGACTCTACGCCTTTGATCAGGACGAAAATGCTTTTCAGAATATAATTGATGATACCAGATTGATGCTCATTCATCAAAATTTTGAATATGCATTTGATTATCTAAAAGCTTTAGGTGTAGAAGAAGTTGATGGCGTGTTGGCTGATCTTGGTGTTTCATCATTTCAGCTCAATGATGATGCGAGTGGATTTAGCTATCGATCTCATATTGATTTAGATATGAGAATGGATAAGTCAATGCCTAAGACAGCTAAGGATATTCTGAATAGCTATTCGGAGGAAGCTCTCCAAGATATTTTTCAGAAATATGGTGAGGTTCGAAATGCAAAGACATTGGCTCAAAAAATTGTTGAAGTGCGTCAAGGAAAAAAATTTCAATATAGCGATGATTTGAATGAGGTACTGAGAGGAATTCAGTTTGGGACATTTGAGACCTATGCCGCACCAATTTATCAATCTATTCGAATGGAGGTCAATCAAGAGTTGCAAGTTTTGGAAAAAATGTTGGAGTCGATTGTGAATATCATTAAAATAGGAGGAAGACTGTCCGTGATAACCTTTCATTCATTAGAAGATAGAACCGTGAAAAATTTTATGAAATATGGAGAATTTAACGATGAGCCTACCACCGATATTTTCGGTCGGAGAAAAGCTTGGAACTGGAAGCTGGTCAATAAAAAACCAATAGGTCCAACCGATGAAGAAGTAAAAGAAAATTCAAGAAGTAGAAGTGCTAAGTTGAGAGTGATAGAGAAAATAGGATGATGTGATGGTTTGATGATGTAAAGATGAGTTGATTGAATTTGAAAATTGGTCAATATGTTAATTTGAAAATGAGGTTAATGATGGATGTGGTGATACGATAATGTGGTGATAGGTTGATGTGAAGGTGTAGAATTGAAGTATTCAATCTTTGCATCCTTTGCGTCTCTGCGGTAATAAGAAACTATTAATCCGTTAATTCGTGGCAAAAGAATAAATAATTCGTGGCAACAACAGAGAAAAATTTAAATTTAGAAGAACTAGTTCAAATGGTATTTGAGAAAATATCAAAGAACATTCAATTTTTATTTTTTTGTTTTTTGCTATGTATGATATATATATGGAATAGTCATATGGCGCAAAATTTAGTGAGGGATATCAATAAAAAAGCAAAGGAGCTCAAAGAATTAAGATGGGATTATTTGACTATTAAGTCAGATTTGATGTATGAGAGTAAGTTGACAGAAGTGTTGCCTAGAGCACAGAATATGGGGTTAGAAGAGTTGGATATGCCTCCTTACAAGTTAACAGTAAAAAATAAAGAATATCAGCGACAAGATTAATTTAATAGGTCGAGCCTATTTTGTATTTGCCATACTCCTAATTCTAGGATGTGTCTTTATATACAAGATAGTTAATCTTCAAACTGCACATGATGGTTATTGGAGAAAATTGGGTGACGATTTAACTTTGTTCCAAGTAAAGATCGAAGCTGAGCGAGGCAATATTTTTACAGAAGACGCCAGAATACTTGCTACAACTATTCCCACCTTTGAACTTCGTATGGATACTAGGGCAGATGGATTGACAGATACGATATGGAAAAAACATATCGATAGTTTATCTTTATTGCTGTCTTTTTATTTACCTGAAAAGACTGAACAAGATTGGAAATCGTATTTAGTAGAAGCCAGAGCAAACAAAGCAAGACACCTATTATTAGCAAAAAACGTAGAGTTTCAAGATTTCAAAAAAATTAGAGAGATACCACTTTTCAAGTTGGGTAAGAATAAATCAGGTTTCATTACTATTCAGAGTAATACTCGAAAATTACCATTCGGTGAATTGGCTAAACGCTCGATTGGCTATGTGTCTTCAAATGGTAAGACTATGATTGGAATTGAAGGGATGTTTAATGACGAATTATCTGGAGAGAATCGAGAAGTACTAATGCAAAAAGTAGCTGGTGGGGTATATATGCCGGTAAATGACAATAGTGAATTTGGTTCCAAGCCTGGATTGGATGTATATACTACCATTGACGTTAATCTTCAGGATATCACGGAGGCTTCTTTGTATAAGTCAGTCACCCATCATATGGCTGACCATGGTAGTGCTATATTGATCAACGTGAAAACGGGAGAGATAAAAGCGATAGCAAATATAGGTAAGACAAAGGATGGAAATTATAGAGAGATAAAAAATTATGCAATTAACGAGTTAAATGAACCAGGTTCAGTCATGAAGCTAGCGTCAGTAATGGCATTGCTTGATGAAGGTTATTGTGATGAAAATACACTTATAGATTTAGAAAATGGAGAGTGTAAATATTATGATCTGACATTAAAAGATGATCATCCAGTAAAAGGTCAAGTAACTTTATCAAAAGCTCTAGAGTTATCTTCAAATGTGGGTATATCAAAACCAGTATACAAACACTTTCATAAAAATAAAGATGAATTTTATGAAAAACTTGAGCAGTTTCATTTAACCAAGCCGTATGGACTAGGTATAAAAGGAGAATCAGCGCCTGATTTAAAACCTGTAAAAGACTGGTCAGGTGTTACTTTGCCATGGTTATCTATTGGTTATGAAATTCGAATGACACCTTTACAAGTTTTGGGCTTGTATGCCGCTGTAGCTAATAATGGTAAATTGATGCAACCTTATATTATTAAAGAGATCAGAGACAATGATAAGGTAGTTGAGAAATTTGAGCCAAAGGTTTTGAACAAACAAATAGCTAAACCATCAACAATAATGGCTGTAAGAAGAATGTTAGAGGGAGTGGTAGACTCTGGTACAGCTAGTAATATTCGAAACCAATATTATAAAATTGCAGGAAAAACAGGTACAAATCTTTTGGCTGAAAACAATAAGGGATTTGCGGAGAAAAAGTATCAAGCAAGTTTTGTTGGATATTTCCCTGCTCAGAACCCAGTTTATGCTTGCATTGTGGTGGTGAATAAACCTAATGTAAGTATTGGCTACTACGGTAGTGGTGTTGCTGCTCCTGTTTTCAAGGATATTGCAGATCGCTTGTATTCTACAGATGAAACCATTCACCCGGAATTAGTTAAGAATAAACATGAGCTTTTTCTAAATCCTTTTAAAGGAATGAAAATAGAGGTTGATAGAGTAGCGAATCATTTTGACTGGGATATTTTATCGAACGATGTGCATACAGATTTAGTGACGGTAATTTCCTCAAAAAACAAGGTTGTCGTTAAGCCCAATTTTTATTCTTCAAAATCAGTTATGCCTAATGTGATTCAACTTAATGTAAGAGATGCTCTGTATCTATTAGAGTCAATGGGGATGAGAGTAAAAGTTGAAGGAAAAGGAAAAGTAAAAAGTCAATCGATCATGCCGGGCGAGCGAATTTGGAAGGGAGTAGAAGTGAAAATTTCATTAGGATAGAATTAAGTAAGGTGAAAAATTTAGTTGACTTATTAGTAGGTATTGAAATTTTAAATAGTCATCATCTGTCAAAAGATAGAGCGGTATCTGCTGTTGTATTTGACTCTCGCATGGTTGTGCCAGACTGTCTTTTTGTCGCCACGAAAGGTACTCAGGTAGATGGTCATATCTATATAAAATCTGCTATTGAAAAAGGAGCTTCGACTATTGTATGTGAAATCCTTCCAGATAATATTCACGAAGAAATCACTTACATAGTAGTTGAAAGTAGTCAAAGATCTCTAGGATTACTAGCTTCTAATTATTATGATAGACCTTCAGAGAAATTAAAAGTTGTAGGAGTGACAGGCACCAATGGCAAAACTTCCACTACAACTATGCTTTTCGATTTGTTCTCTTTTCTTGGATATAAAGTAGGTCTACTTTCCACTATCCAGATTAAGGTGGGTGAAGAGACAATTCCTGCTACACATACCACGCCAGATGCTGTTTCCATTCAAAAGTCAATGCAGTATATGGTAGAAAAAGGCTGCGAGTATTGTTTTATGGAGGTGAGTAGCCACGCAGTAGATCAGGATAGAATAGCAGGCATTGAATTTCGAGGCGGAGTATTTACTAATATAACGCATGATCATTTGGACTATCACCAGACCTTTCAAAATTATATTCAAGCAAAAAAGAAGTTTTTTGATGGGTTAACTATTGAGGCCTTCGCTATAACCAATATTGACGATAAGAATGGTAAGGTGATGTTGCAAAATACAAAGGCTGTGAAAAAATCTATGGGAATGCATAGCATGGCCGATTATACTGTAAAGATTCTAGAATTAGGTATGGAATCTATGCTGGTAAAAATGGATGGTAATGAAATTAGTCTCAATGTAGTAGGCGAGTTCAATGCATACAATGCCCTCTCGTGTTATGCAGTAGCTATGGAATTAGGTATGAATAAAGTCGACGTGCTCGTTCAGTTATCAAAACTGCGATCCGTAGAAGGAAGAATAGATATAGTTCAAACCAAGAATACCAAAGTCAAGGGAATAGTAGATTATGCACACACTCCAGATGCTGTAGAAAAACTTTTGATAGAAATAGGGAAAATCAATAAGCAAGGAAGACTTATAACTGTAATAGGTTGTGGAGGAAATAGAGACAAGGAAAAGCGACCCATAATGGCCAAGTTAGCAGCTCAGTATAGCGATAGAGTCATCTTGACATCTGATAATCCTCGAAATGAAAATCCTAAAGAGATTATTGATGAAATGAGAAAAGGTTTAGATGAAACCGCAACGAAAAAAACTTTGGTAGTAATTGATCGAGCAGAGGCTATAAAGACCGCATGTCTCTTAGCATCTGGTGAAGATGTCATAGCACTTGTCGGAAAGGGGCATGAAAAATACCAAGAAATTAACGGTCAGAAATTTCCTTTTGATGATAAAATATGCTTAAAGGAAAATTTAGAATTAATCACAAATGAATAAAATAGAATAAATATGCTTTATCATCTATTTACTTATTTAAATGAGCATTGGAAAATTCCAGGTGCTGCCTTATTTCAGTATCTTTCTTTTCGTGCATCTATGGCAGTTCTACTAAGTATCATACTTATGATTTTTAATGGTCAGCGTTTCATCGATTATTTGAGAAGAAAACAAATCGGAGAAACAGTTCGTGACCTAGGATTACAAGGTCAGATAGAAAAAAAGGGGACTCCCACCATGGGAGGAATTCTTATAATAGCCTCTATTGTTATTCCTACCTTGTTATTTGCTAATTTGACCAATGTTTATATATGGATGTTGTTAGTAGTATCTATATGGTTAGGAGTTATTGGTTTTCTTGATGATTATATCAAAGTATTTAAAAAGGATAAAGAAGGTCTATCTGGTAGATTTAAAATCGTAGGGCAAATAGGCGTGGGAATTTTTGTTTCCTTGATGATGTATTTTCATCCAGACATAAAAGTACGGGATTTAACTAAAGTATATGTATATACTCTGAATGAAGGTAAAATTCATGATCAATATAATCCTATCAATGTAGAAGCCGCAGATAGCGTAATCAAGGGAAAGGGAGTTGAAAGAAATGGATTATGGTATTCTCATGATAGCAAATCACTCCTAACAAACGTCCCTTTTCTAAAAGGAAATAATTTCAATTATGACAAAGTATTTGAATTTCTAGGTTTTCACCCTCTCTACTTTTTCATACCATTTTCTATTATACTAATTTTTATTATTACCGCTGTTTCTAACGGCGCCAATATTACAGATGGAATCGATGGTTTATGTACAGGTATTTCTGCAATCTCAGGAGTGACTATTGCTATTCTGACTTATCTTACTGGTAATGTCATATTTTCCGATTATTTAAATATTTTATATATACCTAATGTAGGAGAGCTTGTCATTTTTGTTTCTGCATTTGTTGCTGCTTGTGTTGGTTTCTTATGGTGGAATTCTTACCCAGCACAGATTTTTATGGGAGACACAGGAAGTCTAGCATTAGGCGGCATTATTGCGACTATCTGTATCATTATTCGAAAAGAATTAATCATTCCAATTTTATGTGGAGTGTTTTTGATAGAAAATTTATCCGTCATGATTCAAGTCGCTTATTTTAAATACACAAGACGAAAGTACGGTGAAGGTAGAAGAATTTTTCTAATGTCTCCACTTCATCATCATTTTCAAAAACTAGGAATTCATGAGGCTAAGATTGTAGCGAGATTTTGGATAGTGGGAATATTGTTATCGATACTGGCTATTGTATTCTTAAAAGTAAGATAGATGGATTTGAAAATGACTCAATTTGAAAATGTGAAAATGATAGTTAGTTGTATCCCGATTACTATTGTTAGTTGTAATGATATATGGAAATATATATATGCGAGTTTATTATGTCTTATCACTTTCATCTATAAACCTTAAACTAGAAAAACGTTGAAACTAGTCATACTCGGAGCAGGAGAGAGCGGTGTAGGAACTGCCATTCTAGCCTTACAGAAAGGTTACGAAGTCTTTGTGTCTGACTACGGATCTATCAGTGATAAATATGAGGCTATGCTGATTGAGCATAAAATACCTTATGAACAGAAGCAACATAGTGAAGATAAAATCTTGAATGCTGATTTAGTCATGAAGAGTCCTGGTATTCCTGAGAAAGCTGAAATTGTAAAAAAGATAAGGGCTAATGGAATAAAAATAGTATCTGAAATAGAATTTGCTTATCCATATTGTAATGGTAAAATCGTAGGAATAACAGGCAGTAATGGCAAGACAACAACAACGAATCTAGTCTATCATATTTTTAAAACAGCGGGCTTCAATGTTGGTATGGCAGGTAATGTCGGAATAAGCTTTGCCTATATGGTAGCTAAGGAGCCCAAGGACTTGTATGTTGTCGAAATAAGTAGTTTCCAATTAGACGATATCCATGAGTTTAAATGCGATATCGCTATTCTTCTCAATATTACACCGGATCATCTCGATAGATACAATTATGAGATGAAAAACTATGTAAATTCTAAATTTAAGATAACTAATAATCAGACGGAGGAGGATGCATTTATTTACTGTCTGGACGATGAAGAAACAATGAATTATTTAAAAGCAAATTATTCAACCATATCGTCAAAAAAATATCCTTTTTCGATTCGAAAAGAATTAAAGGAAGGTGGATTCATTAAAGAAAATAAATTATTCATAAACATTTTACAAACCAATTTCAGTATGCTAACAAATGAGATCACAATCAAAGGAAAACACAATCAGTACAATTCTTTAGCAGCTGGTTTAGCAGCAAGACATGAAGAGATTCGCGACGAAGTTTTACGTGAGGCATTCATGACGTTTAAGACTATACCACATCGACTAGAATCTGTTTTGACTATTCAAGGTGTTGAGTATATCAATGACAGCAAGGCTACGAATGTAAATTCAGCTTGGTATGCTTTAGAGAGTATGGAAAAGGATGTCATTTGGATAGCCGGCGGTGTAGATAAAGGCAATGACTATGAGTCTTTAATTCCATTAGTAAAAAAGCGAGTGAAAGCTCTAGTATGTCTTGGTGTAGATAACTTAAAACTTCAAACTACATTTAGTGGTGTAATTGATGTTATTATTAGTACGGACAGTATGAAAGATGCAGTGAGATCTGCTTCACAATTAGCTGAAAAAGGTGATGCAGTTTTACTTTCTCCATGTTGCGCTAGTTTTGATTTATTTCAAAATTATGAAGATCGAGGAGACCAATTCAAAGAATGTGTAAGAAATTTATAATAATTGGTATAAAAGATGACCATCCTTCGTCAGATTGCTAAAACGTTTCAAGGTGATAGATCTATATGGATTATAGTTACTTTATTGACGTTATTTAGCGTTATGACGGTATATAGCAGCACGTCTCTTTTAGCGTTTAAGGATAATCGAGATATCCATGTTTATTTATTTAAGCATATAGCTCTTATTCTGGCAGCGTATGGATTTATGTGGTTTATGCATCAAATTTCTTATCAATATTATTCTGGATTGTATAAAATATTACTTCCTCTAGGCATCTTGGCCTTATTGTATGCATCCTTTATGGGTGTAAAGGTGAATGATGCGGGGCGTTGGATTAGAATACCTTTTATCAATCAGACATTTCAAGCATCTGACCTCGCTCGCTTAGCATTAATACTTTTTTTAGCAAGACACCTCAGTAAAAATCAAGATGTCATAGCAGATTTTAAAAAAGGATTTTTACCTGCAATTGGTGTGACATTATTGGTCGCATTTTTAGTATTTATAGATAATATTTCTACATCAATAATGATTATGGTTACGGCATTAATTATGATGTTTTTGGGCAGAGTACGATACTTGCATTTTTTCGGTACTATTTTTATTGGATTATCATTTGTAGCACTAGGTATTTTATTTGTATTAAAAGCACCAGATGAATTTTTAATAAAGCGACTTAGCACAGCGAAATCTAGATTGATTTCTTTTGCTGAAGCTAAAAAATCGCACAAGGATGTTTCCTATCAAGTAAAGCAAGCTAATATAGCTATAGCTAGGGGAGGCTGGTTGCCAAAAGGTCCAGGAAATAGTTCTCAGAAAAATTTCCTGCCAAATGCGTTCTCAGATTATGTTTTTGCAATAATTGTGGAAGAGTGGAGCATTCTAGGCGGAGTATTTCTTATTTTTCTTTATCTAGCATTGATGTTTCGTGTGATTGTTTTAGTTATGAAAAGCCCATATACTTTTGGTGCTCTTTTAGCTTTGGGTTTAGGTTTGAGTATTGTCATTCAGGCTTTTTTTAATATAGGTGTTACGATTGGTTTATTGCCTGCTACTGGTGTCACCTTGCCTCTAGTAAGTATGGGAGGGAGTAGCATCATTTTTATTGCTATGGCTTTAGGCATTATATTGAGTGTTAGTAGAAGTGTGCAAGATGATGAATTGGGTAAAAGTCCTTCGAAGGAAAATTATATGGACGAGGTGGAAATGAATTTGAGTGGGGTAGTTTAATTAGTGCTTAATTTAAAAGTGGAACAATTTGAAAATTTGAAAATGGTTTTGTGTGTTGATTTGAATATTAATTTTGAATTGGATAATGACTTATCCTCTGTGTTCTCTGCGTCTTTGCGGTGTATTCAAAAGTAAGTGAAATAAGACAATATAGAGAAAATATAATTAGTGAATTTGTGACATTGAAAAAAATAAAAGTTTTGGTTTCTGGCGGTGGCACAGGTGGACATATCTACCCAGCCATAGCTATAGTAGAGGCGCTCCAGAAGCAAAGAGATATAGAAGTACTTTTTGTCGGCGCACATGGTAGAATGGAGATGGAAAAAGTACCGGCTTGCGGATATAAGATCATCGGATTGCCAATTGCAGGTTTTCAACGTGGATTATCCTTCTCTAATTTGCTTAAGAATATTCAACTGCCTTTCAAAGTTATAGCGAGTTTACTCAAAGTAATGCGTGTTATTTTGAAATTTAAACCTGATGTAGCTATAGGTACGGGAGGCTATGCGAGTGGGCCTACTCTGAAAATGGCTCAGTGGCTCGGAATTCCAACATTTATACAAGAACAAAATGCGCTGCCTGGTAAGACGAATTTATTTCTAGCGTCAGGAGTGAAATGTGCATTTGTTTCTTATGAAGAGTCCAAAAAATATTTTAAAACTTGCGAGGTCATCTATACCGGAAATGCAATACGTGAATCTTTTGTAAACGAAGTGGTATCGCGAGGTGAGGCATTTAAATTTTTTAATTTAAATCCAAATAAGAAAACCCTGTTTGTCACGGGTGGCAGTTTGGGTGCTCGCGCCATCAACGAGGCTATTGCAGATAAGATTAGTCAATTTCACGCTAATGACATTCAATTGATATGGCATACAGGTAAGGCTCATTTTGAAAAGTACAAGCATCTTGAAAGTGAGAATTGTCGAGTCTATGATTTTATCTATAAGATGAATTATGTATATTCTGCCTGTGATTTGGTGGTGACAAGAGCAGGCGGTATTCTCTTTGAATTGTTTGTAGTAGGAAAGCCGGCAATCGTACTCCCTTCTCCGTATGTAGCAGATGATCATCAGACCCCTAATGCCAAAGCATTAGTTAATAAAAATGCTGCAGTAATGATTACGGATGCTGAAAGCAAAGAAAAGTTAGTCCCTGAAGTTATAAACATATTCAATGATACAACTCGAATGAGTAATATGCAATCTGCAATGTTGGCATTAGCACGTCCATATGCAGCTACAGAGATAGCTTCAGAAATATTAAAGAGAATTGACAAATAATGAATTTAGATAACATAAAATCCGTTTTATTTCTTGGCATAGGTGGTATAGGTATGTCAGCTATTGCAAAGTACTTTTTAGCCAAAGGAATCAAGGTGTATGGCTATGACAAGACTCCATCAGATATGACGGCAGTGTTATCAGAATTGGGAGCTCTTGTCTCTTATATTGATGATCAGAGATTGACCGAAAATAATTATGATGTGGTAGTTTATACCCCAGCTATGCCTAAAGATAGTTTTTTATTAAATCATTTTCAAAATAGCAATATCCCATTAATAAAACGCTCTCAAGCATTAGGTATTATTACAGAGAACAACTTCACTATTGCTGTTTCTGGATCGCATGGAAAGACGACAGTGAGTTCTATGATAGCATTTTTACTTCGGGAATGTGGAGTAGATTGCAGTGCTTTTCTCGGAGGAGTTTCTGTTAATTTTAATAGTAACTATATACAAGGATCCAGCAATGTGGTTGTGGTTGAGGCGGATGAATTTGATCGGTCTTTCATGACACTATCTCCAGATATTGTGGTGCTCACATCTATCGACACTGATCATTTAGATATCTATGGTAATCGCGAAAATATAGTCAATTCTTTTCGGGAGTTTTTGTCTAAACTAGATGCTAAGGGTATTCTTATTCATAATGAAAAAGTGGAAGATGAAATATTCATAACAGGCACTAAAAAAATCTATGGATTCTATAAAGGTGATTTCATAGCTAAGATCGCAACTATTTTGCCCACTTATTCGACATTTACTATCAATGAAAATAAGGAAGTGTTCAAATTAAACTACAATGGTAGGCATAATATTGAGAATGCTTTAGCAGCTATTTCGGTTGGGTTGGAATTGGGGCTTGAAATGAAACAAATGGTAGATGCCATAGATAAGTTCAGGGGCATCAAGAGACGTTTTGAGTTGATTTATAGTGATGAAAAAGTGGTTTTTATAGATGACTATGCACACCATCCAGCAGAGATTGCAGCCCTTGTCTCTAGTGTTAAAGAGATTTATCCGGGCAGGAAAATACTTAGTATTTTTCAGCCACATTTATACTCACGAACTAAGGATTTATGTGTAGATTTTGCTAAATCTCTGGATTTATCTGATGAAGTCATCTTACTGCCATTATATCCTGCGAGAGAGTTGCCTATCGAAGGTGTTTCTTCCTATATAGTGTCTGAAAAGATGAAAACTAACGTAGAAGTTGTGGATAAAGCAGAACTCATAGAGGTGCTGAAATCCCTTAATTTTGACGTGATTTTAACTATAGGAGCAGGTGATATAAGCAACTGTATTTCTGATATTAAAAACTATCTAAGTACACGTGAGTAAACCAAAAGTTCTCTTGTTTTTAAAATCACTATCCTGGATCGGCATGATAGCTTTATTTATTGTGATATCAGCAGCTGCTATAGAAAAAAGAAATAGTATGCATATTCAAAATATCAAAGTTAGATTTAAAAACGATGACAATTTAGGTTTTGTTGATTCTAGAGATATACTCAAAGAGGTGAATTCAGCCTTTCCTTCCTGGAAAGGAAGTAAATTATCTAAGATTAAGTTCAATCTTATTGAAAATGGAGTAAAACAAAATGAGTATGTAAAGTTGGCAGAACTATACATCGATAATCAAGATAATGTAAATGTGGTATTGGTTCCTAAAAAACCTATTGCCCGCATTAATTCAGAATTCGGAGATTATTATTTGTCTGAAGATTGGGATAGAATGTCTTTAAGTGATAAATATTCAAAGCGTATAGTATATGTATCTGGCAGAGTTCATGGAATTACTAATCCTAAGACAAAATTGGATAGTTTTATTCAACAGTCTTTGAGTAAAGTCCTGAAATACTCCGAAGAAAATACCATATGGAGAGATGTCATCGATCAGATATATATCAATGATAATGGAAAGATAGATTTAGTCTTATCGTTTTGTGAGCCAATAGTGAAATTAGGATATGTAGATAATGACTTTGAAAAGAGGATGCATAAGGTCGATAATTTTTTTAAAACAGCAGTGCGGTGTCATGATTTATCCATGTATGAGGAGCTGGATTTTCAATATTCCCAGCAGGTGGTAGCGAAAAAGAAGAGTTAATATTCTAAAGAGTAAAATAGAGAATAAAAATGAACAAAGGAAAAATAATTGTAGGTTTAGATATTGGAACTACTAAAATTTGTTGTATTGTAGCCCAGAAGGTTGAAGGGAAGAAAATTGAAATTCTAGGCTCTGGAGTTGTACCTTCCAGAGGAGTTCAGGATGGTGAAGTTCGAAATATTCGTGATACGGCAGAAGATATACAAGCTGCATGTGCTAAGGCATCTGCCAAAACTGGAGTGGAAATTAAAAAAGTGTTTGTAGGTATCGCAGGAGCTCATGTGCGCTCAAGTGTTTATAAGTTGGGTTATACGAGACAGAATTCTTCTAAGCTAATCGATTTGGAAGATATAAAACTGCTAGAAGATCAGGTGAAAAACCTCAATAATGAGCCGGGTGAGCAGATTATTAGTTATCAACCCCAAGAGTTTTATGTAGACCAGAAAGTACCTATCAAAAACAATCCTATAGGAGTTATGGGAAATCGATTAGAGGCTAGCTGGCATGTCATTACAGGAAATGTAAGTTCTACTAGAAGTATAGAGATGAGTGTGCAGATGGCTGGATTAGAATTGTTAGATTTTGATTTAGAACCGCTGGCATCAGCATCGGCTGTGCTCACTGAAGAGCAAATGGAAGAAGGTGTATGTTTGATAGATATAGGAGGAGGCACCACAGATATAGCCATATTTACAAAGGGGATCATTCGCCATACCGCTATATTCCCATATGCGGGAGAGTATATCACCCAAATGATTCAAAGTAAACTGAAGTTGAGATATGAAGCTGCTAAGAAATTGAAAGAAAGTGTGCATGCCACAAGCGCTCTATATCAGCATATCCCTGAGAACAAAATTTTGACGGTGAATAATCTTACAGGCTTGCCACCAGTTCAAATTCAGCAACGATATTATTGTCGATTGGTTAATGCTTGTTTAGAACAAATTTTTAATCAGGTTAAAAATGAAATCGCGTCTTCGTATTATAAAAATAAATTGAATGCAGGGATAGTAGTAACCGGTGGAGGCGCCATGATTCCAAATCTGAAAAACTTTGTAGAGCAGTTTACTGGATATCATGCGCAAATTGGTTTTCCTATAAGCAGACTATCTAATTTACAAGACAAAGCTTATGCTCAGACAATATATTCTACAAGTATCGGTTTAGCCTTATTAGCAGCAGATAACTCTGAAGACTATATATATGAGAGAATGGAGAAAAAAGAAACTAGCCAAGAGGAGAATGATTTAGGAACACCTATACAATTTGAACAACCAGTCGAAACCAAGCAGAAAAACCTCAGTTGGTTAGATAAGATTCAAAATAAGATAGGTAATTTTCTATTAGATGAGGCGAGTTTAAAGGAGTTTGAAGATAAATAATTATTAAGAAGCTAAGGAGTATAGTATTCACAAAACCATTAATTAAGTAAACTATAAAAAATGAATAATTTAGAATTTGATTTACCTAAGGAGAAATCCTCTATCATTAAAGTAATTGGCGTAGGAGGTGCAGGAAGTAATGCCTTGAACCATATGTTCCAAAAAGGTATAAAAGGAGTTAATTTTATTATCGCTAACACGGACGATCAGCACTTGAATTTATCTCCAATAAAGACAAAGATTTTATTGGGTCCTGAATTAACAAAGGGGCTGGGAACAGGTGCAGACCCTGAGATTGGGAAAAGAGCTACAGAGGAGTCTATAGCCCAGATAAAGGAAGAATTAGGTCACGGTACGAGAATGCTCTTCATAGCTGCAGGAATGGGCAAAGGTACTGGTACTGGAGGTTCTCCGGTAGTCGCCAAATTAGCGAAGGAAATGGGTATTCTGACGGTAGCTATAGTGACTACGCCATTCACTATGCTGGGTAAATCTGCTGTGGTCAAAGCAGAGGAAGGAATAGAGCGACTAAAGGAAAATGTGGATGCCCTCATTATAGTAGCGAATGATAAGATTCTCGAAATTTATGGTAAGCTAAAAGGTTCAGAAGCCTTTGCTATGGCAGATGATATTTTAGCTAATGCAGCCAAAGGAATTGCAGAAATTATCACAGGTGCAGGGATTCATAATACGGATTTTAATGACGTTCGAAACGTATTATTAGATGGTGGAATGACCATCATGGGTATAGGTCATGCTACAGGTGAGTCTAGGGCTAAGGAAGCCGTAATGAACGCCTTAAAGTCACCATTATTGAGTGATTACGATATAACAGGTGCTCAAAAAGCCTTAGTCAATATTTCATATTCTGAAGATCATGAATGTACATTGGACGAAATTGGTGAAATTATTGAAGCAGTCAACGAATCGGCACAAAATGATATTGAAATCATTCATGGAACTTCGGTAGATAATACCTTAGAAGATGAACTTGCTGTTACTATTGTTGTCACAGGTTTTAATAAAGCTAAAGTTCTGAAAAAAGAGGTTCAAGAAGTCAAAAAGGAAGTGGTTTCTATTGACAAACCTAATCATCAATTAGTGGAAGATTCTAAAGATATCATAGTCGTAGAATCTGAAAAGCAAATCTTAATAGATTTCGGTACCCCAGTCATGCATAATGATGAAATGTACCATATAGATGATTTGAACACAATGGGAAAGGAACTATTATCTGCAGAAGATGATATTTCCATATCGATTACAGATGCTGATGAGACTACATTTGTAGATCAAATGGGTAGGTTTATTGAGGAGACAGATGAAGAAAAAAGACGGAGAATGTTGAGTAAAATTAGCTTTGATATCAATTCCCCACTAAAAAGCTCAGATCATTTGGAGCTTGGTCTAGAGAATATTTCTGAAAAGTCAAAAACGCTAATTACGGACAATTTGAATTTATTTAAGGACAATAATAAGTTCAATACGAATCTGGACTAAAATTGTTTTCACTTAAAATCTGAGTTAAAAGGTGTTTGAAAAAGCACCTTTTTTATTTTTATTATTGTTATGCTCTATATTTACATATTAAAATTTCATTATGTTAAAACTGGGTTCAGTAGTCAATAAAATCTCTGTGAAGCTTCACGATAATTCAGAAATTCAATTTCCTGAAAGTGGAAAGAAATACATTCTATTTTTCTACCCTAAGGATAATACGCCCGGCTGCACAGCTGAGGCTTGTAGTTTGAGAGATGGTTATAGTGCTATTAAAAAATTGGGCTATGAGTTATACGGTGTCAGTGTGGATAGTGTCAAATCCCACTTGAAGTTTATCGAAAATCATCAATTGCCCTTTCCGTTAATTTCTGATGAGGATAAGAAACTCGTAGAGGCTTTTGGTGTTTGGGGAATGAAAAAGTTTATGGGAAGAGAGTATATGGGTACAAGTCGGGCTACATTTGTAATCGATGAGGTTGGCAAAGTAACTCATTTGATAGATAAAGTTGATACTAAAAATGCAGCTAAACAGCTCCTGGAAATTCTTAGCTAAATAACGATTTTAACCAAGCTACTATTTTCTCCAATTTTCCTTTCGGTTGTTTCTTTGGTTGATTTTTTTTGTAGTGCTTTTGTGAATCCCAGTTGATGGACATATTGTAGTTTTTTGTAAATTAATTATATACCCTTTCTATCCTTATTTTTCTTAGTCAGATATGCTATCTCATCTTTGAGTATATCCACTTTGGCATTCGATATTGAGGACTTTATTTGAGTATCCTCATCATTTCTCCATTTGAATTGATATTCGTGAAGTTCAAGTAGATGATCATAAGGCCCTTTAGGCATAATGAGTTTGACTAAAACAGGAGACATCTCTATAAGTATGAAAAGCAAAGAGATGAATAAACTAGCAATTCCTAAAATCTTATATTCCTTACCTAATTCTTGCAGAGCTTGCAATCGTGCAGCGAAACCATTGTATCGATCTTCTAGCGGATCGGTATTCTTTAGTTCCTGTTCGAATTGTAGATTTTCAATTTTTATCATTAAATCCAAAGAATCGAGTTTGGTTTTATTTTCTTTGATAAAATTGTCGTAAGCTATCTGCTTTAGCTTCTTTATCTCTTCCTTGCGTTTGGCATTGGTGCCATAACCTTTTTTCCCTGTAGTGGTTTCGGTAGTCGTGCCCACTATCTCCTTTTCTAAATCAAGAGATGCCTCGTTGAGCTCTGTTTTAAGTCTTTTTTCAGTACTCAATATAGAGTCTCTTTCTTTACTGTAATATTGTCCTTGCTCATCGTATCGTGATTTAATTTCTTTCTGTAGCTTGGCTTTATTTCGATTGATGATAACATTGAGTTGCTTGTCAATTTCCTTCTCAAATATTTTTAACTCTAATGGCTTGGCTATTACTATACCTAATACTCCAGCAAGTATCATTCTAGGGAGTGCCATGAAAAATTGGCGAAAGGCAGTCCCGCTTTTTCGCATAGAAGTAACGATAAATCTATCAAGGTTGAATATCATCAATCCCCAAATAATTCCAAAGAGGGTAGCAAAAACCTTAGAGTCAAAAATGGTGTAAAATGCATATCCGCTCGACAAGGCTGCAAGTAGCCCAGTAAAAAAAATAACCCCACCTATTCCGACGTGCTTAGAGATTTCAGAAGGGGATTTACGAATAAGAGAAAAGTTACTGCCGGCGCAGTAGATAAGAAAATTGTGTATGTAATTCAATTTGCCTTAAAGATAATTTGGTTATTTGATGCTAATAACTCTAAAAGGTTACTTAAATTGTAGTTAAATTTCGTTTAATGTAAAAAGTAAGCTTTTGTCAACTATGTTCAAACTCAAAGCCAATATCCGTTCGATACTTCATGCCTTTGAAGCGTATACGTTCTATGGCATCATAGGATTTAGACAAAGCTTGCTGTAAAGTTTCTCCCATACCTGTTACGGCTATGACCCTGCCACCATTAGTTATGAGCTGATGGTCTTTAATCGTAGTTCCAGCATGAAATACGAGAGCCTGATGCACATTCTCTATACCTGTAATTGGGAAGCTTTTTTCATAAGTTTCGGGATAACCATCTGAAACGAGCATAATAGTAGCAGCAGAATGAGACGAAATTTGAACATCGAATTGGTCTAATTGGTTTGAAAATCCAGCTTCAAACAAAGCCAGTAAATCACAATTCGCTCTAGGAAGGATAACTTCCGTTTCTGGATCACCTAAGCGACAGTTATATTCTATGACCTTGGGGCCTTTATCGGTTAAGATAAGCCCGAAATAAATAAATCCTGTATAAGGCATTTGGTCATTTTGAAGACCAGCAATGGTAGGTTTAATAATTTTCTTTTCTACTTGATCTAAAAGCTCATAATTTACAAAAGGTACAGGAGAAATACAACCCATACCGCCAGTATTAAGACCTTTGTTGCCCTCGAAGCGGCGCTTATAGTCTTTAGCATTAGGTAAAAGTATATATTGACTTCCATTCGTATATACGAAAACAGAAAATTCTATACCGTCCAAAAATTCTTCCAATACCACGCGCTCACTTGAAGCTCCAAATTTACCGTTGAGAATAAACTCATCAATTAGTCGTTTTGCCTCTTCCTTAGATTCAGGTAATACCACCCCTTTTCCTTCTGCTAAACCATCTGCCTTGATTACGAAAGGTGGATTTTTTTCTTCAAACCATCGATAGGCCTGCTCTATATTTTCCTTAGTTATTTCCAAATAGTCAGCAGTGGGAATGTTGTTTTTTCCCATAAACTCTTTCGCAAAAGCTTTACTTCCTTCTAACATGGCAGATTTTTGTGAAGGAGCTACGACTTTTATATGTTTAATTTCTGGTTTCTGAAAATAATCCCATATGCCAGCAACCGCCGGTTGTTCTGGACCACAAACGATAAGTTGGATATTATTTTCTAAACAAAATTTTTCAATAGCTGGAAAATCCGTTGCAGAAAAACCTAAATTTTTACCATATTCAAGAGTGCCCCCATTGCCTGGGGTTATATACAAACGAGACAACAACGCGGATTGTTTTAACTTCCATGCAAGTGTACATTCTCTGCCACCAGAACCTAATAATAATACATTCATGCAACAAATATAGGGACTTATTAGTATCAGATATTAGGATGTTTTCTCTCAATGAAACTATGAACCGATACAATATGCTATGATTTAGAACTGCGACTAACTACTTCTATAATCCCAAAATCTGCATTAGAAATGCAGATTCGACGAAGTGTTTGTAATTCAATAAATTGAAAACAATCGCAATGTCGGGTCTGATGACTCTGACGAGTATCAGACTCCGTCAGAGATTACCCTCATAATCAGCACTAATCGGTTTTTCAAACCTCTATTGCTGAATTCGGGATAAATATGTTGTCTGTTATTTTTCGTTAAGTCATTAAACCCCAGCTTTCGAGTTTATCTCTAAAAATTAAATTGATTACTCATTTTAAATTTCAAGATATGAATAAGAAAAATTTACTTTTAACATTGTCCTTCATAATCGCAATGAGCATGGATGCTCAGACCTTGGGCAATGAGGATGATTATCAGGATAATAATTGGAATCGACAAGATAATAGAAATTGGGATCAATCACAAAGAGGATCCTCTCGAGGTCAGAACGGTTGGGATAACCCCTATCAAGACCCTAACTATTACCCTACAAACTACGGCTATAGAGGTTGTCCTCCTCCACCTCCACCTTCATGCCGAAGAAATGTAGTTGTAGTGACTCCTCCCCCTAGCTATTGTGCTCCAGTATATATAGCTCCGCCTCCGCCTATGTATTATAGACCTTATTGGTATGGACACAGACCCAATAGAGGTTATGGATATGGCAATAGACGCTGGAGGTGCAGGTAATAATAATATGACACAGCCAAAAAAAACAAAGGTCAAAGGCTGAATAGTTTTCGCCTTAGACCTTTGTTTAATTATTGCACTCTCGTGAAGTAATTCTATTTGAGGTTTTCTTTTTTTGTTGAAACCACTAAGTACTAGTAGCCTCCATATTCGGAGCCGTCTATTTGGATGATTTTTAATTTTACAAAATCTTTAGGAGTCATAACGCCTACTAGTTTACCCTCATAAGTGATCGGAAGGCAAGAAAACGGAAGTTTGTAAAATAACTCCCTGACCTCAGCTAGATTCGTGTTAGCATCTATGGTCATTGGATTTTTAGACATGATATCCGTAATCTTTATTTGCTCATCCAAAGCAGCAATATCTGAATTCTTTCCATATACAATATATTTGTAGAGAATTCGCATCATGTCTTTGTTGCTTATAATTCCTTTGATGACACCATCCTCACAAACGGGTATATGATTTATATTTCGCTCACTAAAAAATTGAAACACTTGAGAAAACTTATTGTTAGGGCTTGCAGCTATGATGTCCTTGGTCATTACTTTATGGACATTCACTTTTTTAAATTCATCGTCTATATTGAGCTCACTCATAATTATAATTTTTCTACAAAGTTAATTAAAAATTTTGATAATGGCCACTACAAAAGGTAAGACAAATAAAAAGGCATCAAATCTATCCAAAAAACCACCGTGACCGGGAAGAATATTACCCGAGTCTTTGATATCAAGACTTCTTTTCAGCAAACTCTCTACTAAATCGCCCATAGTAGCAAAAATAAACACAACCCCAGCTATCATATACCACACACTTGGCTTCACTATGGATAACGCATCAAGGGCAGAAATATTTTTAAAAACATGAATATTGAGATAAGCTATAATAACACAAAAAAGACCTCCACCTAGAAATCCCTCAATAGTCTTATTAGGGGATACATGAGGTATCAATTTGTTTTTTCCAATGAGGGAACCTACTATATAGGCACCACTATCATTTCCCCAGATAATGAACAATACCCCCAGTAGGACGGCACCCGTAAACTGACTTTGAAGATTAGCTGTAAAAAATGTGAGTGCTAATGGCAACGCAATGTAGTATAAAGCTAATAGATTTAGACCAATACTTCGAAATGGTTTGCGAGACTTAAGAACTAATTCTGTGTAGAAAACAGCAGCAATAAATAGTGGTATAGAAAATAAATAAGCACTAGAGAGATAATCGAAAGCTACACCAAAGGAGATGAATGCGCAAATAATAGACATGCTGAGCACCATAGTTTTGTAAAAACTAAGCTTTGACTTGTCTTTTTTAAACATTGGAGCACTAATGCGATAAAATTCTAAAACACTGCCGATAAGAATAGTCATAATCAGAGCGGTATATGACCAGCGATTGTATAACAACCCGCCGATGACGATAACAGCAAAAACAATAGCTGTACTAGCTCGGGTCAGAAATGTATTCATAGTTTTTGACAATTTTATATACTAAAAAAATAACTACGGCAAGGCAGATGGCCCATGCTAAAATAGGAACCTGCTCTATTTCTTCTAAATTAACTGCTATCATTTTATTCTTATATAAATAATTCAGAATAACCTGAGAGCTATTATATAGAGCGTGTATGTATATGTTGAGTTTGAGGTCTCTTGTTTTTGAGTATATATAGCCAAATAAGATTCCCACAACCACTATAGGAAGAAAGTCATAAAAATTAGAGTGAAACATACTGAAAATTGTACCACTCATAATGATGGCTGCCCAAGTGTTTTTTGTAATTCGCTCTATCCATGGCATTAACAATCCACGGAAAAATAACTCTTCGGTCAGTCCTGCTCCTATTCCTATCATACCTATCATAAATAATAGATTTCCTAGTCCAGGTTCATTTAAAAATATTCCTATAATCTTTTCGTTTAGCGCTTTTTGATTTTCGGCTATTATTTTTATCGATTCTGGCCACGGTGCTTGAATAGTCCAGTATTGAAAATTAATTAATACAGGAAATAAAGCGAGAGCAAGAAAGGTAGCGAATAAGTATTTTGTAACTCCGTTTGGTTTATCAAAATTGAAACAAGTTAGAAAATCATTTTTTGAAAATAAAGCAAACAAAACTGGTGGCAATATAAAAAAACCTATCATTTGGATAGTTTGCACCGATATCAATTTCTCTCTTGGTAGTGATAGCATATCAAGCCCATCACCATGCGCAATGTCGATAAATGGAATTAAAATAATGGCGCATAGTGTCACAGCAACCATGACTCCTATTATAATACAGCCAATAAGAAGGAGTGTAAAATTCTTCGGTTGATTCGATAAATTCATTTGCCAATATTATGACTATTTTTGCAAATCGATGGTAAAAATAGGAAACGTAAATATAGCAGAATTTCCGCTAATGCTCGCCCCTATGGAGGATGTGAGCGACCCACCTTTTCGCGCTTTATGCAAAGAGTTTGGGGCTGATTTGATGTATACAGAATTTATCTCTACAGATGGACTCATTCGTCATGCAGATAAGTCGGTGAAAAAACTCGACATATACGAAGATGAACGACCGATTGGTATTCAAATTTTTGGTTCTGACTTCGATGCTATGATAGGTTCGGCAGAAATCGTAGAAGCAGCGAACCCATGTCTCCTAGATATCAATTACGGTTGTCCTGTCAAAAAAGTAGTCTGCAAAGAAGCTGGTGCTGGGATTTTGAAAAATATCCCCAAGATGATAGCACTTACGGAGGCTGTCATCAAAGCGACATCACTACCTGTGACAGTCAAAACTCGTCTAGGTTGGGATGAGAGTTCTATTAATATAGTAGAAGTGGCAGAACGCTTGCAAGATATCGGCGTGCAAGCACTATCCATTCATGCACGTACGCGAGTACAGATGTACAAAGGACATTCGGACTGGTCATGGATTAATAAAGTAAAGGATAACCCTCGTTTGACCATTCCCGTATTTGGAAATGGCGATATAGATAGTCCGCAGAAAGCATGGGAGTATAAAAATAAATATAATGTAGATGGCATCATGATAGGACGCGGTGCAATAGGCAATCCATGGATTTTTAGAGAAGTCAAACACTATTTTAAACATCAAACGGAGCTGCCACCACCCGATATTCATGAGCGCATTTATGCCGTGCAGAAGCACCTCAAGCGCGCGATCGAATGGAAAGGAATGGTTCTAGGTTTATTGGAAACGCGTATGCACTATGCCGCTTATTTCAAAGGACTCGATGGTGTGAAGGAATACCGCGCCCGCCTGGTCAATACGATGAATTATCAGGAAATATTGGATATACTGGAGGAAATGAGAGAGCGGTATGGAATTTCGGTGTACGAAAATTAAACGCCAATTTAATTGTATATCTGTATCTTTGTTTTGAATCAAAAAAACAAAATTATGTCAAAGGGGAGACAACTATTCCTAACTCTTTTGATACCTGTTTTGGTTAAGACACAGGTAAATTACGTGAGCAATAATATATTCCAAACAGATTATTTTATTGAAAATAGGGGACAATTTAATTATCAGCAAATAGGTAAGCACAAAATTCTATATAGTACTGAAATGCCATACGGCAATGTCTTTTTTCATAAAAATGGATTTTCTATACATCAGAAAAAAGTAAAACCAAGAAAGATCCATGAGCAGCCAGAGTATAATTTCGCTATGGCGGAACAGATGGAAAAGACCATCCAGCTGGAGTGGATAGGCGCCAATCAGAACTGCAAACTTATCCAAGAACAAAAATCAAATCATTATTTTTCCTTCGGACCAGAAGAATTCAAATCCTATGGATACAAAAAATTAACCTATAAAAACATTTATCCAAATATTGATATTGTCTATACTATAGAAGATAACATCCGATTTCATTATAGTATTCTACTTCACAAAGGAGCTAAGGTCTCTGACCTCAAGATGAAATATCATAATGTCGATGTCAGTTTACTAGAAGGAGAAACAGGTCTTGAACTTCAAAAAACTGTTTTTCCTGTTTATGAATTTGGACTGAAATGTAATAAGTTAAATCAAGAAAAGCATTTTTTGCCATGTGTTTATATTCTATCTGAAACTGAAATTGGCTTTATAGTTCAAGGGGTAGATGTGGTCAACGAAGAGCTGGAAATAGATCCTTGGGTGGCAGGGACAACAACCTTAACTGGCGATGGAAATGGGAATCAGAGAGGCTATGATGTGGATTATGATTCTGATGGAAATCTATTTGTTTATGGCGGTGGTGTCAATTTATACAATTCAAGCGCTCCGACTAAAATTGCTAAATACTCCACCACGGGTCAACTACTTTGGACGTTTAATTGTATTATGAGTTTATTTTCATGGAATACAGGAAGTTATAAGGGAATATCTAATTTTATTGTGGATAAAAATACGAATAAAATTTATACAGGAGAGGCATTTAATTCATCAGGAACGAAAACAATTAGATTGAAAAATGATGGAGTTTACGACAATTTTATTTCTAATGTCGTACCTGGTTTTCTAGAGTGTTGGGAATTTCAGTTTAATTGCAATAACGGAGATATTATAGTGATGGGAGGAAGCACTTCTTCCAATCTTACTATGGGTACTGTAGATAAAACGAATGGTAATACGAATACATCCTGTGTGACTACATATACCACCTTTCAGCAAGATGTAGTAGGTTCAGCAATTGACAATAAAGGCGAATTATATGTTTTGTTGTCATCCTATGCTGGAAGCCGTACCGCCACCCCAGAAGTTCACAATAAAATATTCAAATGTAATTCTACATTGAATGGAAATGTATGGAGCAGATGGAGCGGATACGATGATTTTAAAGAGGCAGATAATAAACTTGATTCAGGGTCAAATATTTCTAATGGTTTTAACTGTTTATCAGCTAATGCTTCATATCTTTTCTATTATGATGGTATTCATTTAAAGGCATTTAATCTTTTAACAGGTGATACTGCGGGTTATCCCATTTTAATCGCTAGTCATATTTCCAAGGTACAGGGTGGTATAGAGTCTGATGATTGTAATAATGTATATATAGGAGGAAATAATGGCAATGTGCTAGTTTACAATTTTGATGGGACTAATTTCAACTTTACAAGACAAATTTATTTTAATGGTTTTAACGGAAGACCTGTACATGATTTAAAGGCTTCAAAGAAAAGCAACAGACTTTATATTTCTGGTCACGGCTTTGCTGCGGAAACTAGTTTTAGTTCATGTGATTCATCAATAGTGGCAGCTACAGTAGTCTCTGATTGTATTAGTAAAGCAATAGTGAGTATTTCTAATACGATTAGTGGTTCTGTTTTTGATTTTATTTGGAGAAAAAAGTCTACTCAAGAAATAGTAAGGAGTAAGTTAAACACGAGTCAACTAAGAGATACATTTACAGGTACTCAAGGTGAAGAGTATCAAGTAAGTATTGTTAGAATTTCTGTTTGTCTTCCAGCTTCAGTGACAGAAAATATAACATTTAAACCATATCCAACAGTTCACTTTGATACTGTAATTAAATGTCAAGGGCAAACCTATAGTTTAGGTAAAAGTGTTTATAATACTGCTGGTACGTATAAAGATACTATAGTTGAAAATGGTTGTTTAAAAATTGTACAAACTACTTTGAGCTTTCTCACAGCTTCTTTGGATACGATAAAAAGAAGTTTATGCTATGGAGACACTATTTATATTAGAGGAAAAGCTGTATCGCAATCAGGAATATATTATGATTCATTAATAAATAGATTTGGTTGCGATTCGGTACTAATGTTTGATATTAAAGTATTAGCAGCTACTCCAAGTACCACAAGTTTGTATGATACCATATGTCTTGGAGAATCGAGAGTTTTTAATAACCAAACACTTACTTCTAGTGGTACTTATGTAGCAAAATATACTAATGTATTAGGTTGTGACTCGACAGTTACCTTTTATTTGACAGTTATTACTCCTGTTATTATTTCTCGCAATATCTCAATTTGTTCTGGAGATACATTTAAGATTGATACTTTTAAGTTTACCAAAACTGGCAAGTATAATATCTCTTACAAATCTGGCAAAAATTGTGATAGTACTATAGAAGTAAATTTAACTGTAAATCCTTCTTATTTTTTCAGCTCAAAAGCTTCTACCTGTTTAGGAAAATCAGTGACATTTTTTGGACAGAATTATAGTATATCTGGTCTATATTATAAAACCTTTCAAACAAGTAATGGCTGCGATAGCATTTATGAAATGGATTTACATATTTATCGTATTATAGGAGCTGAGAATTATGAGTTTTGCCAAGGTGATAGCCTCAAAATACTCAATCGGTATGTGAAAACTTCGGGCGACTACTATGATACATTTAAACTGTCTTCAGGTTGTGATTCTTTTCACTTGACCAAGGTTAAGGTGAATTCCTGGCCAGTCACCCAAATAGATACTATAATTTGTGTCGATGATAGTTTTGAATATAAAAATAAGGTATATCGATTACCAACCATTATCAGCGATACTATTTTTTCAAATTATAAAACAACTTGTCATACCTTAAAATTTATCTATCTCGATTTTAAAAACTGTGACACCTTAAATGAATGTAATCGTATTTTAATTCCGACTGGTTTCTCGCCAAATAACGATGGAGTAAATGATAAATTATCACTTATTGTTAAGTCTGATAAGATTAACATAGTCGATTTTATACTGTTCAATCGTTGGGGAGAATTGATATATAATTATTTCGATGATAAAGAGGGATGGAAAGGATATTACAAAGGCGACGAAGCTCCAGTAGGAGTGTATAATTATAAATTGAAATATAAATGTAAAGACCAATTATATAATAAGTCAGGCAACGTTACTTTGATTCGATAAAAAAATTATCTAACAAAATCTTTTTTTTCTATTTTTTTTAGCATAAAAAGCATACTACTTTTGTATCAAATGCTAAATGAAATATGTGTGGAATTAACTGTATCTTGTTCTCGACTTTCACTCTGATTATTTTTCACGCTCAGGCTTCTCATATTGTAGGAGGAGAAATTCAGTATAATTATTTAGGGGGAACTAAATACAGATTAACTTTTTTAATTTATAGAGATTGCAGCAGCACCACTCGATTTGATGGAGACTACATCAATAATCCTGACAATAAATTTTATTTTGGAATATTTCAAGGTACAGAGACAATAAATACTTTTCCTGCAGAATTTCGCTCTATAAGTCTTAAATCAAAGAGGACTTTAAACTCAGTTATTGTCCATAGTTGTCTTCAACCGAATAATAGTTGTGTTGAAGAAGGAGTTTATGAAACAGAGATTGACCTTCCGCGAAATGATATTGGGTACACCATTATCCATCAGAGGTGTTGTAGAAATGATGCAATTCTCAATATAAAGCCAATCGAGGGCGATGACAATACTATGCCTGGATTCACTATTAAATGTTTTATACCACCTATTGTAGCCTACGCTAATAATTCTCCAGTTTTCAAAAAATTCCCACCTATATTTATCTGTAGAGATCAATCATTTTATTTTGATCATGGAGCTACCGATAGCGATGGAGATAGTTTGCGCTATTTTCTGACCACACCATTAGACGGGTTAACAGCTATGGAACCCCTTTCTTCCAATCAATCGTTAGTCCCTGTGAAAGGAGTCCGCTGGCAGTCAAGCTATTCGCTATCTAATGTTTTAGGTGGTAATCCAGCTTTAAGTATAGATTCGAATACTGGGTTTATGAGTTGCAGACCAAATATAAACGGACGCTTTGTTGTATCGGTTATCGTTGTTGAATACAGAAATGGCCTTCCCATCGATACATTGAATAGAGATTTTCAGTTTAACGTAGTCAACTGTGATATTCCTAAAGCAGATATGCCTTTTCTCCCGGGAACCATGGACCCCAATACAGGAATGGCAGCCTATATGTATAACTTTTGTGATACCTTTTTAGTGAAATTTAAAAATACTAGTTCGAATAGTACCCATTATAGATGGGATTTTGGAGATCCCGCTTCAGGGCTTTTGAATACCTCTAAAGAAATTGAACCTTCACATACCTATTCGGATACAGGAGTATTTCTTGTAAGACTATGGGCTTATAAGGTAAGAATAACAGGTGATACATGCAAAGATTCTACATCGAGATATGTTAGGGTATTCCCTAAATTTCGCGTTTTGTTTACAGGTCATAATGCTTGTCCAGATTCCCCAGTGTCATTTACTGACTTGACCACAAGTTACTATGGAGTTACACAAAAATGGCAGTGGAATTTTGGCGATGGACAATCTTCCACACAGCAGTACCCAAAGCATGTCTACCTAAAAAGCGGAAATTATAAAGTGTCCTTAATAGCTACAGATAGCAAATATTGTGTGGATGATACAAATTTTCAAATCACAATATTTCAAAGACCAATGATTAAAGATTCCATCATTTGGTTTTGTTTAGGCGAAGAAAAAACCATTCAGGCTAATGTTTATATTGATTACCCAGATAGTATATATTCGAGTAAATGGATTGCTTTCAATAATGAGGTAAATGGATCAAAATTTACCTATCGCATGATAAGAGATACTTTACTAAATGTAAAATTATTTATTGTTACAGATAAGGGTTGTCAATTTGAAAAAAAAGTCCAATTAAAGACTTATCCTAAACCAATCCCGCCTCTGCTTTTAGATTCCTATTTTGTCAAGTGCAATGAGACCTTACTTTGCGGCATAGGTGATCCATATGCCATTAAGTACAAATGGCATGACGGCGTAAGGGATTCTGTTAGGTACCTAAATGAACGGGGATGGTATAAGGTAACTATTACCTATCCATGTGAAGAACACATTGACAGTTTTCGAATTTATTTAAATTATTTGAGGTCTGACTTTTTATATGAAGATAAATGTATCAATGATACTTATCATTTTATAAATACATGTCAAACATGGTTAACAACTCCACTAAAATATAAGTGGGAAATCGGAACAGAAATATACACTAGTTTTCATTTAAGCTATAAATTTAAAGATACAAAAACATATCCTGTCAAACTAATTGTATTTGATAGTTTTGGCTGCTCAGATACGGTAGTGAAAATGCCACAAGCATATCCGCTTCCTGAAATTAGACTTCCCTTTGAAAAGTTTTGTAAAGGTGTTTCAAATTTATTAAAGCCTGTTATAAACTATAAGACGCCCGCTAGGTCAGCAAGTTATCTATGGACATTGAATGACTCGATTGTAGGAAAGGATAGTACCTTACTATATACTTTGACTGGCGATGAGACCAAAAAAATCTCCCTAATCGTTCGCAATGATAATGGCTGTATAGATTCTTCATCTAAGTGGGTAAGAGCGCATTCAAAACCCAATCCTATTAAACTAAAAGATTCATATTTTATTCGATGTGCAGATTCGTTTCTAGTAGATATATCAGATAGTCTAGCGGTAAATTATATATGGAGGGATAACTACCTTGGAAGTAAACGAATGATAAACTTTCCTGAAAATTTTTTCTATACTATTCAGTACCCATGTGAGGTGTATAAGGATAGCTTTAAATTGCACAACTCTTGCACTATAGACGTGCCAAGAGCTTTTACTCCTAATGGAGATGGGAACAATGATAGGTTATATATTCGGGGATATGCAATCAAAGAATTGATTAGCTTCAAAATCTATAATCGTCAAGGTACCTTGCTCTATTTTTCAAATAATCAGGAAGAAGGTTGGGATGGATATTATAAAGGCGAGGCTCAAAATTCGGAAACTTATTTCTATACCTATGAAGCAAAGATTCATGCAAATGGAACTAGAGCAAGCGGGGAAGGACACTTTTTACTTTTGAGATAACATGAATGCCATTTATATAATTGAGACTACTCTATAACCTCTATCTCCACTCGCCTATCCTCTTCTGGGCTACCTCCACGAGGATATTTCGCCGCCATGCCTTCGAAGCTTACACGGCTCTCTTCTATGCCATTATTAGTAAGGTAGGTAAATATTTTTTTGGCTCTGTTGGTAGACAGGTTTTTATCCTTGACGAATAGGTCGTAGGCATCTTTATCCGTTGGAGCTTTTTCATCATAGATATGACCAGTGATTTTAATTTTTCGACCAGGATTTGCTTTCATATAGTTTAGTAGATTGACCATTTCAGGGGCAGAAGCCTTTAGTATGACACTACTCGAGCCTTCAAAATATATCTTTAAATCCACAGTTTCTCCTTTCTTGGCTGACTTTAAAAAATCTTGAATGGTAGGCTCTGAATTGACAGGACTTGAAAGCGGCAACTTGTTCAATAAAGAGTCTTGCTTTGGTTTTGCAAGTGCTTTACCCTTAGCTAGGTTTTTACTCTTTTTCATGCTGTAAAATAATTCCAACTCGGCACGTCTATTGAGGCTGCGCTGACTATCTATTTGTTGTTGTCCTATTAAGCCAAGACTTCCTAAGCCACTAGTTGTATTTGCAATAGGGTAAGGTACTTTGGACTTAACAAATTGCAATATATAATTGGCTCTATTCTGAGAAAGTGTATCGTTGATTTTTTTGCGGCCTCGGTCGTCGCAATAGGCTCGAATACTAAGACTATCAATCGTAAATGAATCGAAATTTTTCAAGAAAAACCCCAATCTTTTCTCTTCTGTAGTATCCATTTCTGCCACTTTATATGCAAAGTATATGGGATAATCTATCTTGCTCTGGCTAGAAACCGCTGAGCTAAGAGATATAAACAATGCTAGTAGTAATTGCTTTTTCATTTTTGATTATAGTTTTGCTGATAATAGCTATCAAGTGTCGCATAAGTATCTTCTCCATAGGCTCTGATTAAAGGGTCTTTGAGAAATTTATAGACAGGCATTTTGAGCTCTTGACCCAGCGTGCATGCATCCGAACAGATATCCCATTCTTCATAATTCGCCGCAGTGAGTTCACCTATGCTAGATACTCGAATTGGATAAAGATGACAAGATATCGGTTTGCGAAACTTTGTTTTTCCTTCAAGATAAGCTTTTTCAATCCCACAAATAGCAGTCCCATTTTTTTCATAATTGATATAGGCACACGGACCACTTTTTATCAGTACTGTTTTGTTCTTTTTGTCCTCTGGGTCAAATTCAGTAAAGCCATTTTTAGCAATACTCGCTTTGCCTTCTTCGGTTATATAATCTTTGTAATTTTCATATTCTAATTCTAAAGTTTTAACTTCTTCTTTAGTCAGTGGCGCACCTGAATCTCCAGCTACACAGCATGCTCCCTTGCATTTCGATAAATTACAGACAAATTGTTTTTCGAATACTTCTTCACTCACGAGCAGATTATCTACGACCAGCATTTTATTCTTTTTAAGAACAAATGTAGTTGATTATTTACTACCTTTGTATTATTAAAACTTATAGTATGAGACTTTTCGTTTTTTTTACTGCTATCCTAGGTTTCCTTGTTTCATGTACTTCTAAGGATCCAGCGCCTAATAATTCAGGAACAGCTCAGGAGATTAGTATGGAGGTAAAACCCCAAATTAATGGAACTCAAGCAAAGGTCAATCAATATTTTCATTTAAAAAATGGTGACTCTATTTTAATAAGTAGACTCGATTTTTATATGCAGGGTATCGGATTTAAAGACAAAACTGGGAAATCTGCAAAACTCGATACCGTGTTTTTATTTTCGACAAAGAATGTTTCGAATAAGTTAGTGTTTAAAAGCGCGTCTCTTCCTACTAATATTGATACTATTACATTTTTGTGTGGGTTGGGAGATTTGACAAATAGTCTCGATCCGAATAACTATCCAGAGGCTCATCCTTTAAGTTCATGGAAAAATATGTATTGGACTATGGGGTCTAAGTATAGGTTTGTTGTTATAGAAGGAAATATAAAAACTAATGCAGGAAACGTGATACCTTATTCTTTCCATACAGGTTTGACTTATAAGTATCAGGCTAATCTGCCAGTGAGCATTGTTTTAGATGTCAATAATCCTAAGACCTATGGATTGCATTTAAATATTGAGAAAATATTTTATCCTACAGTTGGATCTAATGTAGACTATAAAAATAGCGAAACTCAAGCTCATGGCGATGCTTCAGATGGACCACTGACAGATAAGGTAGCACTCAATTTCTCTAAGGCTTTTAGTCTAGAGTAAACTCTGTTCGTGAGAGTTCATCTTGTATATTCTTTAGTTTTTATTTTCATTAATTCTTGTCAGGATAAAAAACCTTTCATTACCTATCCTAGCTATTTCCCACAAAAAAATAGAACTTTTTTTGATACAGTAAGGAAAGAAACTATAGAGCTAGGTGAAAAATTGTTCTTTGATACTCGTCTTTCAAAGAATAATAAAGTTTCTTGTGCGACCTGCCATTTGCCTGAACTGGCATTTACCGATGGAAAGAAAATTAGTCAGGGATTCGAGGGTAGATTCTCGAAACACAATTCATCTACCTTGTTAAATGTTGGATTTCTGAACTCGTTTATGTTTGACCGAGGTTCACATAGTATCGAGATACAACCTATCATACCCCTCTTGGATACGAATGAGATGAATACAAGTTTTATAGAGCTAGAAGAAAAATTTAGATATATTACAGAATATCAAAAGCTTTCAATGAATACATATGGACGCCCCCTCAACAGGAGAACCATCACCTGGGCATTGGCAGCCTATATGAAATCACTTATAGCATTTCATTCGAGATTCGATCGTTTTCTTGCTAGTAAAGACTCTAGTATTCTATCACAAACGGAAAAGAATGGAATGCGGTTATTTTTTGGCAAAGGGAAATGCCAGAAATGTCATACTTCCCCATTATTTACCGACTCGGAGCATTATAATCTTGGCTTAGAAGATTCTATTAAGGGTAGGCTAGGAGTATTTGCTAATACTTTGATTCCTATTGATCGAGGACGATTCAAAACACCAACACTTCGAAATATAGCTATCACTGCTCCCTATTTTCATGATGGACGAATTGATGATTTAGAAGATGCAATTCGTTATCATGTTTCACAAAAACGTCAGACCTATGATTATAAACCTCCCAGTATAATAACGGAGGAAGAAATTAAGGAAATCTCAGCATTTCTGCAAACTTTGACAGATGTGAAGTATTTGAGGTAAAGTAGGGCTTGCTGAATAACTCAGAAATGCGCCAAATACGAGCCATCAAGCCGACGCTGTATAATAATACTGCGAGGTGCAGATGGCGAAGTAGTTGGTGTGTTTCTGAGTAGTCAAATATTTTTGGGTTAAAATGCATACTTATGCCAATAGCAGTTTTAAAATGTTCCAACCCATTTTAAAACCTTGCTATGGTAAATGCCGTATCTGTATTTGTTTAGTGCAATGAGCCATGCGACATTGGACTATTACTAATACGCTTACGGTATTACTTTATAAATCTATATCATTCAACTGTTTTGACGTTATTCAGCAAGCCCTAAAGTAAGAATGATATTATTGGGGACTTATCATAGAGGGAATTAATAAAAAAAAATTTACTCAATTATCTTTGTACTTTTGGCGTCGAAATAAAAATAACTGATTTGGCTAAGACTAAATTTTATGAACTAGAAAATGTTACAGTGGAAGACATATCTTCTGAAGGAAAAGGTATAGTAAAACTAGATGGCAAAGTAATATTTGTAGAAGGAGGAGTGACGGGAGATATTGTAAAAATTCAAGTCAAGAAAAGTCATAAAAATTTTGAGACTGGTAAAATTTTAAATGTAATAACCCCTTCGAAAAGTCGCATGAAGCCATATTGTAAGCATTATGAGCAATGCGGTGGTTGTAAAACTCAGCATGTAGACTATGCTACACAGCTTCAGTGGAAACAAGGCGTGGTTATCAATGCACTGGAGCGCATTGGTGGGTTTAAAAGTCTGAATATTTTACCCATCTTAGGCTGTGAAAAAACGGAGCATTATCGGAATAAACTTGACTATGCCGTCAGCAATAGACGATGGCTTACCAATGAAGAGTTGCACTCTGATATCACCTTCAATAGGAATGGAATTGGATTTCATCTGGTAGGAATGTTTGATAAGGTTCTGGATATTCATGAATGTTTTCATATGCCCGAATTAAACAACGAAATTAGAAATTTTATCCGAGACCAAGCATTTCAATTAGAGCTCTCCTTCTACGATATCATGCAGAAGAAAGGTTGTCTTCGAAATATTTTAGTACGAAATAATGTGAAGAATGAGTGGATGATATGTATACAGGTGTATGAAATGGAAGATAATTTTATGAAGCTATTAGAAGCTATTAAGCAGAAGTTCCCTGAAATTATCTCTTTGCAATATACAATCAATAAAAAATCAAATAACACAATTTATGATCTCGACTTTCATGTATATCATGGTCAAGATTTTATATTTGAATACCTCAAGGAAAAGAAGTTTAGAATTACGCCAAAATCATTTTTTCAAACCAATACGGAGCAATGCATTCAATTATATGAATTAGTAGGAGAATTGGCAGAAATCAAAGAGGGGCAAGTGATTTATGATTTATATTGTGGAGTAGGAAGTATTGGCATCTATCTTGCTGAAAAAGCTAAAAAGATAGTAGGAATCGAACTCGTAGAAGAGGCCATAGTAGATGCACGAATGAATGCCAAAATTAATGGCATGGAAAATTGTGATTACTATGCTGCCGATATCAAGGATATATTTAAGTCTGAGTTTATATCCAAGATAGGAAGTCCAGATGTCATTATTACAGATCCTCCACGTGCAGGAATGCATCCTGATGTGGTCAATGAACTAACCAATTCTGGCTGCCCTAAAATAGTTTATGTCAGCTGCAACCCCCAAACCATGGCGAATGATTTAAAGGTCTTAACAGAAAATTATCGAATAAAACTAGTTCAACCTGTAGATATGTTTCCCCATACGATACACATTGAGTGTATCGTATTATTGGAGAAAAAATAAAAAAATTAGTCTATAAGCAATGGTAGATTGCTTGTTTTATCGCCAGATGGTATTTGTATGAAATACTTTCCTTTGCTGAGTCCGCTCGTATTTATTTTGATTTGGTCAGACTTTGCGTATACGATTGGTAGTGAAAATCTCATGCCAGACATATTAACTGCAATTATTTCTTTTGCTTGATTTAAAGCATCGCCTGATATGATAGCATAATCAGAACTTGGATTAGGGTATAGATTAATCGTGCCGCCTGAATTATTGAGAATTGCAGCACCAGCACTATTAGTTTTAAACGTACTGTTTGCGGAAAGGGAATCTCCAGCCGTGTTTGTTGCTTTAATTCTATAATTATAGGTTGTGTTTGGTGTCAAGCCTGTAAGAGCAGCTGTAGCAGCAGTGTTAGCAGATCCTGTTATACTAGCGGGGGTCATAGCCTTAGTGGCGCCATATGCAGTGGTAGTCCCATATTGTACTTCAGCACTGGTTGCATTGCCATTTGCATTGATTTGTGCTGAGATAGTGGCAGTTGTAGTAGTGATAGCGGAAGATGCTATAGTAGAGATATTCGCTTTTTTGGGAGCAATAAACTCTGTTAGGGGAATGGTTTTTATATTCCATGCATCTCCATTCGCATCTCCGGTGCCATTTACACCATTAGCAGCGATATTGATAGTTACTGTTCCTGAACCTGCTGCCGGTGCAGTCCAGTCAAAAGAGAAGGTGGCGGACCCATTAGTCATAGCTTTGGGGGTAGTATGATGTAATTCTCGTGTCATGAGCATAGTGCCTGATGGGGTAGCTGATAAGGTACCAGCAGAAAAATTTAGGTCAAATCCAGCCTTGGCAGTGCCTACTCCGATGAGATTAGAATTAGCAACCTCTAATACTACTGCATATTTTTTGCCAGGAGTGTACGATGTCAGACTAGAATTGCCATCAAAGTCCATGGATATGGTTGTAGCACTATTGGCGGTAGACCCATGACAACCTGTACCACCACATCCGGTAGAACTTACATTTGAAATTCCGTCTTTCTTTGATATTAAAGTAAAGTAAGCTGTAACAACAAAAAAAAAGTAAATAATGTGTAATTTATTAAATTTCATACGCGTATAATTTTGAATTAGAAAAAATTAACATAGCAAATATAAGGTCTTGACAATAAAAATTAGAATTTTTAATGAAGATGAAGAGTTAAAAAAGAGATTACCATAGATTAATTCTAGGCTGGATATTCTGAATAATTTCGAATAGTTTCATATACTTTGACCTTAAGGTCGTATTTATGGTCTATTCGTGGTCTAATTTTATTATAAATCACCAGACAAATATTCTCTACTGTAGGGTTGAGATTTTGAAAATCAGGAGTATCGAGATTGAGATTGCGATGATCAAATGGTTCGGTCACCTCTTCCTTGATTATTTTCTTCAAATCAGCTATGTCATAAACAAAACCTGTGTAGGGGTCTATCTCTCCGGTCAAGGTAACATGGAGCTCATAATTATGCCCGTGATAGTTTGGGTAGGCACATTTTCCGAAAATTTTGATATTCTCTTCATCGGATAGTTCTGGACGGAATAGCCGATGAGCGGCATTGAATATTTCTCTACGTGTAATCGAAGAACGCATTGTTATTTTGGTATTTTAAGTAGTTGAAGGGGTTCGCTATTTCTTCCGATGAGAAGCATTGATTCTCCTTTTACAGTTATAGGTTTAACTACTTTAACGTCTCCCCAGAGATTGAAATTGTTGCTATGATTTACAACATAGTTTCCGCTTGCATTAGATTCCAGTATGACTCCCTGACCTGCATCGAGTCGACCAGTCTCTATTTCAATATTGTAGTCATTGCCTCCTAGTAATAAATCCATTTTCCCATCTTTATTGATATCAAAAGGAATAACTGCATTCATAGGAAAAGCTTGGGCTTCTAATGGTAGAACTTTCGCATTGAATTTTCCGTTTGGTAGATTAAAAATAATCATACTACTCATGAAATTGGCAATCAATGTATCTGCACCCTTGACTTCTTCTGGAGTGAAAAGATCATTTGTCGTCGCTTTTGAATATTTTTCATAGCGATTGAATCGCTTCTTAAGAAATGGCATTTGGTCCAGAACATTGTCACGAATCATGATCGGTCTGCTTACTCCATCAATATAGGTGGATAAGACTACATCCGTAGAACCATTTTTGTCAAAATCATGGACTAATGCAGTCAGAGGATAATTATTATCACCTTTATATCGGCTATTGGTACCATAATTGCCTAATATGATATCTTCTATGCCATCGCCATTCATATCAGCGAGAGTGATCGATCGCCACCAACCTCTAAAATTGCCAAGGGATAGGTTTTGATTTTCAAGTCGCCCATTGATATTTCTATAGACCATAGGTGCCGTCCATTCGCCCACCACAAGGAGGTCTTTATTCCCATCGCGGTCAATGTCTATCCATTTGGCATCATTGATCATCTGTAGCTTTTCATTCTTTTTAGAAAATTCATCTATCGCAAATTTCCCATTGATATTATTTAATAAATAGCTCATAGGTTTGCGACCATAATGACCAGGAACAATCATGCCTCCAATAAATACATCTGGGAAACCATCTTTGTTGTAATCCTCAATAGCTATAGCTTTTGAGCTGGTATAGATATTTGGAAATATAGTGCTGTCTGCCCTTATAAAATTATTGTCTTTATTAACATATAGCCTCACCGGATACTTTTTAGGTTCATTCGGAAAGTCATTTCCACCGGAGGTGACGATAATATCCAAATCGCCATCTTTGTCAAAATCTAGAAATGCGGAACCGCAGTCTTCATAAATTTTATCTTTTACGAAGGATTCATAAGAGCGCTTTATAAATGTCCCATCTGTATTTTGAATAAAAAATCCTCCCAGAATATCTTTGGCACCACCTACAAAAAAATCTTCTAATTTATCTCCATTGATGTCCCCTACAGAAATGGTCGGGCCTTCATAGGAGTATTTGCGTGGAATTAGAGGTTCTAGTTTGTAATCAATATAATCATTATCCCTACAGAGGTGTTCTATTTTTGAACTAGCGGTTTTGTCTACAAAGTTATACTGCAGCGGAGCAGCAGGTGGAATAGGTAGATACTGCGCCTCATCAATGTCGATATTGAGAACTTCATTGGCTTTAGCTTGAATTTCTAAATAAGTTTTCTTATTGAGAAATTCTACCTTGATTTTAGCTTCTGTATTTTTCCCTATCCCTATATGGGTAAAGTGTTCATGGCTTCCCATAAATCCGCGTATCGGGTAGTGGCGATAATATTGCTTGTTACCATCAGGGGTTTCAGCAAATATTCGTGCATGATAAATTGAGTTGGGTGATTTTTTTGAATTTAATTTCACTCGAATAAAGTTACCACCTTTATTTTCCATTAAATTATTTCTGAACACAAAACATTCTTGATTGATATTACTCACCACGATTTCTAAATCACCATCATTATCTAAGTCACCATAGGCGGCACTATTACTAACAGATGGGTATTCCAGCCCTGTTCCTTTAGGATTGCGAACGAGATTGAGGTTGCCCTCATTTGAAAAAAAGTAATTATTGACCCTTACTGTTGGTACATTGGCCAATAGATTTCTTACTTTTTCCAAATTATCTTCTTTCAAAGCTTCTTTTTTTATGGAATCTAGTTTGAATTTCATAAAATCCTGATCCGTAAAATCATGGTAATAACCATTGGAAATATACAAATCTTTGTGTCCATTATTGTCAAAATCAGCCATTAAGGGTGCCCAGCTCCAGTCTGTATTTGCGAGACCTACCGTGTGTGCTATATCTGCAAATCGCTTATTGGGTATGCGCTTCTGATATACATTTTTTACGAATTGTGAACGGTAGTTGTGCTTTATGAGTTTAGCATATTGGTCATACTCCATCGTTTGTCTAAACTGCTTTTGTCTATAGTTTTCTTCTGGAAGCATATCTACAACTAGCAAGTCATCGAGCCCATCATTATCCATATCTGCAAAATCTGACCCCATTGAATTATAACTGATGTGAGGGAGATAGTGTTCACCTGAATCTGTAAATGTATTGTTTTTATTATTGATAAAAAGTCTGTCATAGCCCGTATAGTCATTGGCTACGAAGATATCAAAAAAACCATCGTAATTGAAATCAGCTATGACTGCACTCAACCCGAAAAAATTATCTTGAATCCCTGCTTGTTCGGACTTATCTACAAACTTGCCATTTTCATTGACAAAAAATCTATCAGATATGAATTGATAGGTCTCCGGTTTTTTCGTCACTAACTTCCCATCTTTGTCATAGGTCAGTACAATTTTCTTAGCTTCACCCATAGCAGAAGGGTGATTAAGAAGGAATAAATCTAAATCGCCGTCATTGTCAAAATCGGCAAAATAGGACATGGTGCTATAAGAACTATCAGCAAGTCCCATTTCAGTAATACGGTCAGTAAAAGTATTATTTTTATTATTGATATATAAGTTATGAGTTCGGTATTTAGGATCCGCTATTGCAGATTTACAAACATAAATATCGAGCCAGCCATCGCCATTCACGTCCATCATGCAGGCACCGGTATTAAAACCATCCCCTTTATCAATAGATGCGGATTTACTGATATCCTCAAATTTTAAATTGCCTTTATTGAGATAGAGCTTGTTAGCCATCATATTGCCTGCAAAGAAAATATCATTGAGTCCATCATTATTGATGTCACCTATACAAGTTCCAGCACCATTAAATAAATACTCGTAAGTGAATATATTAAGGTAGCGAGATTCCACGAGGTGATTCGCAAAGTCTATTCCTGTAGATTCCTTAGGCATGAGCGTAAACAATTGCCCATAAGAGAAAAACGGAACAAAAAATAAGATAAAAAAGTATTTTATTGAAGAGAATTTATTCATTCCTACTATCTTTGTGTTATTAATCAATTTACAAAATTAGTTTATGCGCAGTAAATTATGTTATTTCTTTTTTCTATTTCTGCTTAGTCTGCATGCGAGAGCACAGAATACCATGGTAGAGTGCAATGAGGTGCTGATAAAAACGATTATGGAAGACTTGTTCTCTCCGCCTGTAGCTAGTAGAATTCACCTCAATGCCAATGCTGCCGCTTATGAGGTTTATGCTAAAAGGAATAAAGATATAAAATCATTTTCTAAATTTTCCCATATGCCTGCAATAGAGGCTCCTATCCAGAAGATTGATTATGACATTGCAGCTACAGTCGCCTTTGTCAAGACTGGCATAAGCTATATCTATACAGAAGATTTTTTAAATGCTTTTATAAGTGAACGCCAGACTCGATGGGGCAAGAGACAAGATCAAGAATTGGTAAAAAATTCAATAGCATATGGAGAGAAAGTAGCCACCCATGTCATAGAATGGAGCAAAGGAGATAATTATGGCTATACCCGTACGTTGCAGCGTTACGTCTTATCAGATAGTGCTGGTGCATGGCAGCAGACCCCTCCTGAGTACAAAAATGGCTTAGAACCCAATTGGTATATGATTAGACAGGTCGTATTGCCTAAAGATTCATTTATAGCTTTTCGCCAACATGATTATTACAGCGAAGATAAAAAATCGAGATGTTATCTACTCATGGACTCTGTCTATCAAAAGTGGAAAACCTTAACTGATAAAGAGAAAGAAATAGCCCTCTACTGGGATGATAATCCTGCCACAACCCATAGCAAGGGTCATACGATGTATGTAGAGAAAAAGCCTTCTCCATTGGGACATTGGCTAAAACTGACAGGTCAGATACTACAGAAAAAAAAAATGACAAATGAACAGTCATCGATTATTTATACCCGCGTATGTGTAGCTGCCTATGACGCTTTTATCAATTGCTGGAATGTCAAGTATAAGTTGAATACCATTCGACCAGAGACCTACATCCATCGCCTGATAGACCCAGACTTTAAACCGCTCATAGAGACTCCACCTTTTCCAGAATACACGAGCGGACATAGCACGGTATCAGGTGCGGTAGCTACCGTTTTAGATTTATGTATACCTAAGGTTGGAAAATTTACCGATAACTCTCAAAAAATGCTGGGCATGAAACCGCGTAGCTTTCTTAATTTCCGACAAGCAGCTAAGGAAGCTTCCATTTCACGTTTCTACGGAGGCATACACATCCATACAGCTCTGCGTGAAGGCGAACGCATGGGAAAAATTATAGGAGAACAGACATGGAAAGCGATGAAGTGATTTAGTTATTAGTAGTCGGTAGTCAGTTTCAATCACTCTATTTCGGTATTTACATTTCGTAGTCTTGATATACCGCCTCAACTTGTCAACTATATAGATGCATACTAGCCTTTAATAGCAACTAATATCAACTTCTTTATGGTTAGTCTATAGATTATGGAACTCTAACTCCTGCACTTTCTGACCATAAAGTGAACCAATCTTGTTCCTCTAATTTTAAAGTCGTTGCTTTCATCAATTGACTAATTCTCATGTGGTCGGTCGTACCAAAAACTGGCAATATTCGAGCAGGATGTTTTAAAATCCAAGCTAGAAGTAAAACTTCTATCGGTACATCATATTTTATAGAAAGTTCTTTTGCTTTTTTGCTTGCTCTTTTCGCTTTCTCATCTTCATTTTTGAAAATATTCCCCATTGGTGACCACGCCATGGGTCTTATATTGTGAACTTGCATATGATCTATACTTCCGTCTAACATTGCTTCGAAGTGAGTGAGAGAAAATCGAATTTGATTATAACTTATTTTTATTTTCGTCTCTATCAAATCTGATTGAAACGGTGTAAAATTAGAAACGCCAAAATCCAATATTTTTCCATCTTTTCTAAGTTCTTCAATAGCTTCTGCAATTTCATCTGCAAGCATCAAAGGACTAGGACGATGTAATAAAAGCAAATCGAGATAGTCCGTTTCAAGGTTTTTAAGGGATTGTTCTACAGACCAAATAATGTATTGCTTAGAATAATTGTAGTGTTTGACTTTGTTTCCTCTTTCATTGGATTCTAGTTGAATACCGCACTTTGAAATAAGTTGAATCTTAGATCGGTCGATATTACTTTCACTTAATGCCTTTCCAAATGAAGCCTCTGTGGTATAGCCGCCGTAAATATCCGCATGATCAAATGTAGTTATCTCATTTTCCAAACAGCAATTCATGAGCTGAATCATCTGATTTGAGTTTAAGTTTTTTCCCCAGCTGCCCCATGACATGGTGCCAGCTACAAGTTTAGAAAAAGGAGGAGTTCCCATGCTTTTATATTAAAAATTTTAATTGATAATTGTACTTACGAATCTTAAGGCACTTATTAATCTGGGTGCTTTTAACTTGCATAATTACAAGTTTTATGTTCTTAGGTTTTTAGTTCGTCTAAAAACTTATATTACCTCAAAAATAAGCACATAGATAACGATTATTCAAAAATATAAAGTTTCACATAAAGACATGATTTTATTTGAAGCACACCGCCCGACTTTCTTCAAACCAGCAGTTATCTACAGGCATTGTTGTTTATTTGAAAGTAATTTTTTTTACCTGCTCTTAATGTTAGAATTATATATGTAAAGAATAAGTTTATCGGAATAGAAATATGGTCTCCATCGGCAATGAAACTTATCAATGCTATAATGTTTATGAAGAGTAATAAAGCCCAAAAGCCTTCCCACACTTTTTCTGATATGCTTTTTGCTGTTAGTTCTTTAAACAAATTTGTTGGCAGTATGGTTTTGTAAAGTGAAATGAATAAGACAATGTTGAGTGGAATAAATGCCATCAATATACTTGTTGTTTGGTACATAATCGGAATGCCAATACTGTCTACAAACCAAGGATAATCATTTCTCATACCGCGAAAATAATAGTAGAAATATGTTCCTGGAAGCATTAAACTCCATACTAGATTTGCAAGAATGAAAGTTTTTAGTTTTGAGAACGTTAGTATGAATTTTAGATCGCTAATGCTTTCGGACTTTTTAAGCATAAAGAATATAAGTAATGATAAACCAAACATTGTAAGACCACTTCCAATATCCATTAATTTTCTTTTGCTTGTTTCTAGTTTTGCTACTTCTTTGTAATACTTTTCTTTCCAAACGTTTTCATCAGTAGATAGTTCTGCACTTGAGTCAAGTTTTTCTTTAGCTTTTTGGTCTGTATAAAAATCAAGAGTTAAAGAGTAGCATAAAATTACTACTCCAATTAGAGCGATAGATAGACTTAAATATTTTGGAGATTTTAGTTTATTCATAGTTTTTTCGGGGTTACACAAATGCTTGTAGATAAAGCGTTTCGGCAGCTTGAAGAAGTGTGTTTTTGGAAGCACGACTTTTCGCTTAAATACAAATATAATTAGAATTCAGACACTTCGATAAAAAACTGCACCAAGCATTTTTTCAAACTGCCAGTTATCTGAGGTTTTTTTATTCCCACCATTTATCATTTTCTCTTATCTGGGCATTTATCATTTCTTTACTATTTGGCTCTACATAGAATTGTAATCGGTATGTTTCCCATCCGTTTTTAAGATACTTATCATTTATGCTAAATTCACCTGCCCCAATATCTAGATCACCAGATTTTGGAATCCTAAAATCTCCCCAATTGCAGATTTTCGTTTCGGTTGAGTTATACTTAATCCACTTGCCTTCAAAAGCATTGTTGATGAAGCCATCAGAAAAGAATTCTAATGAGTTATAATGAATTTCGTTCGTTGAGTCAGCAAACGCGCTTGTAGATAAAGTTCCTTCAATGTAACCACTATGTTTTTCATTCGGACTTTCTTTAATTATGATTTTTGAAGTAATTGTAATTAGTGTGTGATTTTTTGAGTATTCCATTTCATCTAAAAGACGAATGGAATCTTTGCCAATTTCAATGTTTGAAATTTTCAACTCACCGGTAAAATTACAAATATTATTCTTTACTCTTGTTTTACCTTTTAAAAAATACGTTCTGTTGTCTGTTTTTGATTTTTCAAACGACGTAAAATGAATTTCAAATCTTTGGAAGTTACTTCCTATAAAACCAAGGACACTTCTTTTAATCATTTGTTCTTCTCCTACAATACTGTCTGGGTTAAAAACTTTTGCAAGATTTGAATTTAAAATTTCGGGTTCAGTAATCATTTCTTTTACACTCAGAGGAATTTCTGTTTGTATCGCTTTTATTGATTCCTCGTTTTCGGAATTTGGTTTTTCATTACCACAACCTAGAAAAAATGGGAATAAAATAAATACTAATTTGAAGGTCTGCTGTTTCATAATAAATCTCAGCTATCGTCCGGCATGCTTCGTGAAGGTGTGGCATAACCAAACTGAATTTTACTCAAATATACAAACTTTCATAACCATAATGCATATTTTTTGAACTCCGTCACCCACACTTTCACGAAACTGTCAGTTATAAGCTGGTCTCCTTTCTGTCGTCCGTTGATAATTATTCATTTTTACTGGTCGAAATTTAGCCAAAATAAATTAAATTTGTCAACATAACTTTAAGTTAATTGTAAATGAAAATAGTCTCATTTTTTGCAGGTGCTGGCGGTCTAGATTTAGGCTTTAAAAATGCTGGCTTTGATGTCGTTTGGGCAAACGAATACGATAAAGAAATTTGGGAGACGTTTGAGAAAAACCATATAAAAACTGTCTTAGATAGAAGAAGTATTGTTGATATTCCGTCAAGTGAAGTTCCTGATTGCGATGGTATAATTGGGGGTCCGCCTTGTCAAAGTTGGTCAGAAGCAGGTTCAAAACGTGGAATAGCTGATAAAAGGGGTCAGTTGTTTTATGAGTTTATGCGAATACTTGCGGATAAAAAACCGAAATTTTTCTTGGCTGAAAATGTGTCGGGAATGTTGTTGCCTGCACACAAAGAAGCGTTGTCGAACATAAAGCAAATGTTTACTGACATTGGTTATGATTTGTCGTTTGAGTTACTGAATGTTTCGGATTATGGTGTCCCACAAGATAGAAAACGTGTTTTCTTTATTGGCTATAGAAAAGACTTGGGAATAAAATTCGAGTTTCCAAAACCTACAACACTTGGGAATAAAGTAACACTTGATAAAGTCATCAGCGATTTGAAAGATAACGTCTTGCCGGCAAAGGAAGGTAATTATTCCAATGGAAATAAATGTAAAGTCGCAAATCACGAATATATGATTGGTGGTTTCTCGTCTATTTTTATGTCAAGAAATAGAGTTAGGTCTTGGGATGAAGTTTCTTTTACAATTCAAGCAGGTGGTCGCCACGCTCCTTTACACCCACAAGCCCCAAAAATGAAATTTATTGAGCAAAATATTCGAGAGTTTGTAAAGGGAAAAGAAAGTTTATATAGAAGGTTAAGTGTTCGTGAATGTGCCAGAATACAAACTTTTCCAGATGATTTTGTTTTTCATTATAATAGTGTAGTAGCTGGTTATAAAATGATTGGGAATGCTGTCCCAGTTAAGATGGCTGAAGTTTTGGGACGAAAAATTCTTGACGACTTAAAAAGTATAAAGCCGTCTAAAAAGATTGCTGTTAATGGTTTTGCAAATGCTCTTAATGGAAATCTTGTCCGTGAAAAAATGAATAAAATAGTAAATAGTATTACAGCATAATGGCAAAAGTTGCAAGTCAAACTATAAATGGAAAAGCCTTTGAATATGCGTTATTGAAAGAGTTTTTAGAACGGCTGAAAGCCTTTACAACCGTTTTGGTTGTTGAAAATGACCCTTACAAAACTGCATTGAAATGTTTTTTAAGTTTTAGCGAAAAGGATAGAAGTCATTACAGTTTGATAGCAAGTTTTGCTGTCAATTTTTTACTTGATATTGAGCCGCGGTTATCAAATGGAATAAGTGATAAAGATATTTTACAACTTGAAATCGTGTCTGATAAAGTGGGTCAAACTGGCGATGTTCGTGATGTTTTAGCGATTAGGTCATTACAGAAATGGGAGATTGGAATTTCTGCTAAAAATAATCATAGAGCCGTTAAACATTCTCGATTGTCAAATGATATTGATTTTGGTAAAAAGTGGTTGGGCTTTCCTTGTTCGGTTGAATATTTCAATGAAGTCAAGCCAGTATTTGATAATTTAGCGAAGCTAAGAATCGCTAGTAAGGCAACTCAAAAATGGGATACATTAGGAGATTATCATACGTCTGTTTATGTCCCGATTTTAAATGCATTTAAAAAAGAGTTGTTGCGTCTTGATGCTGAAAATACTGGTGTTGTTGCAGAAAAATTGATTGAATATCTAATTGGAAACCAAGACTTCTACAAAGTCATAAAAGGCAGTAATAAAGTCGAAATTCAGGCATATAATTTACACGGAACTTTGAATTTGCCTTTTGAAAATATCAAGCCAAAAGCAAAAGTTCCAAAGCTGAAATTACCAAGTCGCTTAATTGAAGTCGTCTATCAAGAAAATTCGAAAACAACTTTGTTGGTCACTTTGAATGAAGGTTGGCAAATTTCTTTTCGTATTCACAATGCAAGTTCCCGAATTGAGCCGTCATTAAAGTTTGATATTAATTTGGTGTCCGCTCCACATTCTCTTTTCACAAATCAGCTGTTTATCGGTTAGTTTTTGTCTGCCTGTTTGTCGGAGTGTGGTAGTCAATAGGCTTGCATACAATTGACAAATATACGAAAGTTCTAATTTCGGTATATTTTAAGTTTTTAATTTTAAGATAAAGATAATGAATAAATAAAATCCTAAAAAGAGAAATTTTACCGCTTTCATATTTTGTGTATATATTTATAATTGATACTTTCGCATTTTGTGTATATTCTTGGTGATTAGCTATTTAAGTTGTATTAAATACTCCTTTGTTTTGTACTACGAACTATATATGATAAAATAAAGCTAAAGGTGTTAAATTTAGTAAATTCGTACATACTGTTCGAACTTTTCAAAATCACCTTATGTTAATCTTTTCATTAAATTTAACGTCATCAAGAAAACCTAATTTTTAGCATTCGAATTGTTACATGCTATGAACATTCGACAGACATTTTTACCTCTTAAGATTTACACTTAGGGTCTGTTACTCAGGTAAAACCATTTACAAATCAAATTTAGGCAAAAAATATTGTGGTTTAATGCCGACATACATAGGATACGAAATTTTATATTCGTCTTTTTAGTATGTATCGTCGGTATAAAACATTTTGCCAATCTTTTTTATTAACCAATTAAATTTTTTCTAACATGGGAATACTAGCATTCTTATTTTCAGGCTCTACATTAGCTATTCTAATCGTAGTATTTTTAGTTCTTTTTGTTTTGTACCATTCTATCGTCAATGTAGGCGGTGACGAACTCGCCACCCTCGAGCGCAGATGGATAGGCAAGGAAATGCCCGATGGGCGTACCGTAGCACTCGCTGGCGAGGTAGGTGTGCAGGCTCGTATTTTGGGACCAGGATTACATTTTCTAATTCCCTTTATTTTTAAACCTACTAAGCATAAATATTTGGTGATAAAAAATAATCAAGTGGGTATCGTCTATGCTATCACAGGTCGTCCTATTCCTCAAGGGCAGTTTATGGCTACATCGGTGGATTCTGATTTCTATCAAGATGGAGAAAAATTTCTTATCAATGGTGGTCAGAAAGGGCCTCAGGTGAGTATCATTCCTCCGGGCGAACATAGAATCAATCCACACTTGTTCAATGTAAAAGTAGTCAATGCGGTATCGGTAGGAGATGATGAAATAGCCATGGTAGAAGCTATAGCAGGTGAGCCTATGGAAGTGGGTAGAATTTTTGCAAATCCAGTGGACTGTAATCTTTATCAAAATGGAGAACAATTTCTCAAAAACGGTGGTCAGAAAGGTCCGCAAATAGCGATTCTCACCCCGGGTATGTATCGTATCAATACGGACTTATTTCTCGTAGAGGTCAAAAAAGCTACCGTAGTGCCCGGTGGACATATCTGCCTCGTGACGGCTATGGATGGAACTCAGCTCCCAGATGGACGATTATTAGCAGATAAGGTAGAAGGTCATTCTAATTTTGAAAAAGGCGAAGTGTTTATTCAAAATGGAGGTCAGAAAGGTCGCCAAATTCAACACTTGATGCCAGGTACCTATCGTATCAATACCAATCTGTTCAAAATCAGTGAACCTATGCCATGGACAAAAATTGAATCGGATGAAGTAGGTATCGTGACAATTCTGGAAGGTAAACCAATTTCAGATCCTAGTAAGATAGCCGCTGATGAAGTAGAACTGGGAATACATCAAAATTTCCAAGATACCGATGCTTTCTTAAAAAATGGTGGTCAAAAAGGTCTTCAGATTCCCGTATTGCGCGCCGGTGCTTATGCTATCAATCCATGGTTTGCTCAGGTAAAAAAGCAAAAAATGGTAGAGGTACAAATAGGTGAATGTGCTGTAGTAACTAACTTCGTAGGTGAAGAAGGAACGGATACTTCTGATATCAATGTAAATGCCAAGATCGTAGAAAATGGATTGCGAGGCATATGGAGAGATCCTTTGGGTCCGGGTAAACATGCCCTCAACTTAGAAATTTGCAAGGTAGATATTGTCCCTACCACACAGATATTACTGAGCTGGGCTAATGATGAATCCAGTGCACATCGCTTTGATGCCAATTTGAAAACCATTACCCTTCGTACTGCAGATGCCTTTAATGTCAATATGGATGTTCGCGTGATTATTCATATAGCCATGGCCGATGCACCTAAGGTAGTCGCAAACCTAGGTTCGGTAGACAATATGATTTCACAGGTATTGGAGCCAGCCATTAGTTCACACTTTAGGAATGCAGCGCAGGCAGTACAAGCCTTGGAGCTCTATACCAAGCGTTCGGAGATTCAGCAAAGGGCGAAGGAGCATATTCAAAACGTATTGAAGATTCATCATATTGAAAGCAAGGATACCATGATAGCCGATGTGGTACTGCCTGTAGAACTGACCAAAACAGTGACGGATAGACAAATCGCAACGCAAGAAAAAGCCACCTTTAAAACCCAAATGGAAGCACAAGAAGAGCGTAAGCGACTCGAAAATGCTACTGCACAGGCCGACATGCAAAAGCAAGTGGTAGAGTCTGAAAGAGGTGTGGATATATCGAAAAACCTAGCAGATGCTGCCATACGTAAAGCAGAAGGTGAAGCAGAAGCAGTCAAACTACAAGCAGCTGCCAACGCAGAAGGAATTAAGTTTAAAGCTAGTGCGGATGCAGAGGCTATTCAGAAAACAGGTTTCGCAGAAGCTGGTATAATCCTCGAAAAAGGTAAGTCCACAGCAGAATCTTACAAACTACAAGTGGATGCTATGGGCAAGGATAACTTCGGTCAGCTCAAAATCATAGAGCAAATAGCTCAAAACCAAATGAAGCTCATTCCTGAAACGCTTATCAGTGGCGGTGGTGCTGGTGGAGGCAATTTGGAAAATATGATGGGAGTTCTACTCTTGGAAAAATTGACAGGGAAGAATTATTCTCAATCGAGCACAAATCAAGAATAAACTTTATATTTTTTTTGAGCCCCACAGAAATGTGGGGCTTTTTTGTGTAATACCAATAGCGGTGTTAAAATGGTCCAACCCATTTTAAAACCTTGCTATGGTAAATGCCGTAGCTGTATTTGTTTAGTGCAATGAGCCATGCGTCATTGGACTATTACTAATACGTTTACGGTATAAATTTTTTCAGGCTATCTTGTCTAGTTTTTTTCGGAATTGCTTTTTATATTTTCAAGGACTCTTAAGTGTATTCTGTGAATAATATAGTTGCTCCAAAGTTTCCAATAAAATTCTGGTCTTATATTATGCGTATACCAAGTTGTTCCCTCTAAAAGAGTTCTGTTATTCGAGAGTTTAGTTAATTTAAACTGACCTTTTTTAGATAGGAAATAATCATGTAAATGAGGTGCGTCAATATCATACATGCTTAGTTCTTTCATAGGTAAAGGTTGTTGATCAACATTAAAAGCTAAGAGATTTGGTTCGTTCCACTCAGTAATAGGTTCTATAAAGTCACCTGTGTTAAACTTGCAATATCGAATTGCCCCTTTCCCTTTTCCTGCAATTGTTGCTTCAATAGGGTATGAAATACCTGCTTTGAAAAGATATTCTTTAGGTTCGGATAGCTTAGGAAATGTTATAACGTTATTCCAAACTGTGTTTATGTTAGCTTCGACTACTATAGATGTTTTTGCCTCATTTAGACTTAGTGTTGAATTTTTGTCTACATATGAAAATAATGACAAAGTTGTTAGCATTATAAGTGTAGTAGTTAATCCTTTTTCTTTTTTTCTATTCTTGCGTAAAATGTATGCTATAAAACTTCCAAACAAAGTAATTATCGTTCCGATTGGGGCAGCCATTGCAATACAAATCATTCCTTCAATTCCTATTAAAACAAGTATTATAGAAAAAATACTAAGCGTAGTTAGCCCAATTATAACAACTTGACTTTTTCTTATAGGTTCATTTTCATCTAGAAAATAAATCGGAATTAAACCTATCAATAAGGGAACAAATAAAAAAGTTACAAATCCATAACTCCCCCAATATTCAGTCTGGAAAATTGTAATAGCTGAAGCTAATATTGCAGTTGTCAGAATTAATGCCCAAGTTTTTTTACTAAAATTCACTCTATATTATTAAAACGTTTATTCAACAGTATAAAAAATTAATTAAGTTAAGTTTAAAGGTTTACTAATGGCTACTGAGAATCAATTTTTCTATGGTTATACCAAGTTAAAATAGCACTAAAAAATCCAAAAACTAATCCAGAAATAACAAATTTTGACCAACTAATTTCCATCTCTCTCAAATAATCTATACCAGTATTCAAGCATGCATAGCTAAGTCCAGAGATTAAAGATATTTTTATTGTTTTTTTTGTGATTGGTTTCATTGGTAATAATTTAATTGAATCTTTCTATTATTTCTTTTTTTTCTTTTTATCGCCGAACATTCTGGACAAAGAACCGAATGAGGCTGTAACATCAAAATATAATCCTGCTATATTATCATTATTTTCTTCAAGTTTGATGTAGTCATTCTTTCCAATCAGTCTTTGCATGCCACCTGGTTTTAATCCTAAAACTTTTATAATAAAATATTCATGAGGGACAGCTATAACATAAATAGCAGTGCTATCTGTCAAACCATCTCCTGAACTTAAAATGGCATCCAGTAAAATATTTAGCTTAGTTCGAGTAAGAGCTTTTTTCTCAAAATTACCTTGCTTGTTATAAAGATTAATGGCAGTATTTAAGGTCTTGAAATCAAAGGGATTATTGTCTAATATGGAATCACAGTATCGAATAGCTAGAATCGCGTGCTCATCTGTAAAGCCTTCCTGATCAAAAAGTTTTCTTAAGCTGTCGCTAAATTTACCGCTACCATATGGAGAATATTTATCTGTGAATTGAAAACCATAATACAAATGTCTCTTTTCTTCTAAATTCATCATAGAATCTCCATCTTGATACTTTTTAAATAATTTATCAAAATGGTAGTATGAATTTGGATGGTTACAGTTTTTTTCTATTTCAATATAATTAGGAGCCTGGAGTTTTTGAGAGTATCCAGAGAAAAAAAAAGTTGTCAAACTAAAAGTTAGAAATAAAAGCTTTGAGTTCATAGAGCGTATTATTGTCGAGTTAGATCATCATTGAATTCGTCAATCAATATATTATCACTTCGAATGATTCTGATTAAACTCATTCGCAACGTCTTCCCAGGCTTTATTTTGGTTGGCACGCTCTTTATTGACTCTATTGATTAATTCGTTGAATGTCTTTACTGCGGCATTCATATCATTTACAGCTTTATTGTATTCATCGATAGCTTCTTGGTCGCGTTCACTTTTTGATTTAGCATCAAAGTTCTTTTTGACAGTTTCAAAATTTTCCTTTGTAATATGATAATCTAGCATTTTGGTAAAATCACCTTCGGCCTCTCGCTTGAAAAAATTAATTAACTTTCTAGTAGCTCCTATCAGGCTAAAATCACCTTCATAGGGTTGTAAAGCGTCAAGCTTCACAAGATTCTCATCGGCTATAGTCGTTAAAACGCTTAGTCCTTGTTGCGCTGCATTGACATCTCCTTTATCTAATGCCTCTACAATTTTTCTTTCTTGATAGGCGCATTTGAGCTGAAGGAGAAGAGCCTCGTGGTAATAATCCAAGGTTTCTGACATTTTTTTAATTCTCTTACTCTTTTTATCCACTTCTCCATCGATTAAAGTAATTTCATATTTAGCTGCAAACTCTTTGTAAACGATATCAAAACTATCAGAGGCAGCTTGTAGTTTTTCATTGACTTTTTCCTGCAAATTGAGATACAACTCTAAATCATCATAGGATTTTTCAGCGATTTCTTCTAGATTAATAATTTTTTCATAATCCTCAGCTAAAATGGTTTTTTGTATATTTAAATAAACGAGACATCCTTCTTTGAGACTATTATCCCCATTATAACTGCCTAAACCCCTTATTTGACCTATTTCTGATCTTATTTGTGTCAAAAGATTTTGTCTTTTGTTTTCTATTTTTCTAGCACTACGTCCCTTTGTAATGGCTTTGAGGTAGGAAAAGGTCTCATCTTTGGATTTTTCTAGTATTTCAGAAATAGTTTTCATGTGTTCTACGGCACTACCCTGACCCAAAGCATGAGATATATTCATAAGTGTCACTGCGAAGATAATAAATGTAAATCGTGTAAATTTTAACATGATAAAAATGGTTTCGTTTAATTTATTTTTTTGTGAGCAAATATAAGTCACTTAAAATGTAATAGGCTTCATTTAAATTAATATCTCTGCTAATATTCTTACATCTTTTTTCTCTTAGCATTTTAGTAGCTTCAGGCAACTTACCTAGACTTTGAACATATTCTGGTAGCTTTACTTCTAGGAAAGGCTTATCCTTGTTAGTATCTACATCGGTCATTTTATCCATAAAATTCTTGTATCGAATGAATCCATTATAATCTACGGGAATCCATTTTTTAGCAATATAGACAGCTTGTTGGGAGTTATGAGTTTCTAGTTCTTTGTATTTATTATTATCCATTAATCTCTGTTTACTTTTTGTTTTCAACTCCTCTATTGGTAAGTTCGATAAAGGAAAGTAATACGTTTTTTTATCTATTGTTTTAGCTTGAAGTGCCCGAGGTTCGTGTATTTCTCCTAATTCTAAATGATCGAAAATATCAGGTAAGGAAACGTCTACTTTCACGCCATCCTTTTGATAGGACTTACCTGTACAGCGATACATTTTACCAATAGTGAGTTTTATAAAACCCTTACCAGGATTCGTATAATCCGCATCCTCGGAGATACTATTCGCTTTTAAAGGTAAGATGGTTTGGCTAGTGGATTTTCCATAGGTATTGCTCCCTACGATAACTGCGCGATTATAATCTTGCATAACTGCTGCAAAGAGCTCTGCTGCTGAGCAGCTACTTTTATCCACAAGCACGATCATAGGTCCATCATATACGATACCCTTATTCATATCCTTGATTGTAGCGGGGTCTCCTTCTCGATATTGATATATAAACAATGCCCCGTAGTTAATAAACATACCGCAAAGTTTGATAGCCTCATCCATAGAGCCTCCGCCATTGCCTCTCAAGTCGAAAATAAGTCCTTCGATACCTTCTTTTTTTAATTGAATAAGTTCGCGTGCGATATCATTTGCACAACCATTCCCCGTTTCTCTATTGAAATAAAAACTAGGAAGGGCTAGATAGGCCATCTTCTGTGAAGACTCCAAAATATAACTATTAATTAGATTGTCGTCATTACTGATAAGCGTTTTTACCAAATCTATATTTTCTTCTTGGCCACTCTTTTTTTTCAATTTGAATTTTCCTTCTTCTACATTGTTGCTATGTAAATATCCATTGGCTTTGGACAACGTAATATTGGTAAAATCAATTTCCTTTTTTCCTTTAGGTTTAAATGAAACGATGATATCACCGATCTCAAATTCATCGGAGTTCCATGCTGCACTGCCAGGTGTGATGGCTGTAATTTCTATTTCATTTTCGTTGTTTAACTCTATGTCTAATCCAAAAGTATTTTTATTTGCAGACAAACTCTCTTCAAATTCCTGTCGTTCTCCTGGTGAGAAATAATCTGTATGTGGATCAAATGATCGGGCTATAGCAGAGAGAAAACTATTCTTTATTCGGGTATGAACGAAATCTTTGCTTTCAATTCTTTGTTCTTGCATTTTAATTTGTTCATCGATATTGCTATCTATAATTGAACGCATTTTAGCCATATTTAAACTAGACTTCTTATTAGTAGAATCGAGGGACTCTTCATAATCATTGAGACTTACTAACTTCATCCACTTCTGCCATTTATGCGGAATCTTAGTTTTATTTACAAAGGGATTCTTTTCAGAATAGTAAAAAGTATCCATTGATTCATACTCAAAATTCTTGTCTTTCATCCCAAGGACTATATCTTTGACTTCAAGTTGTCTTTGCTTATAAATGACTTTAACTTCGTCTAAAAAATGAGTGGATTCGTTTTCTATTTCATCCGCTAAAACCTGTTTATATTTTTGAAGCTTTTCAATATCTTCTGAAGTGAAAAATAAGCCATAGCGATCGATACTTGTCAGCATAGTGTGGAATATATATTCAGAAGTAGGTGTATCTATTTCTTTATAATCCACGTGGAGCTTGGCTATTGTCTTGAGCATTTCTTTGGCATCGGACATCGTGTTATTGAATTGGCACGTTAGTATTTTTGGATATAACAGAGTCACCAATAAAACATTTTTTAAAAATCTCATTTCTTATTTCTAATATTAGGTCAATAAATCTGGTCTTCGTTCTTCTGTTCGCTTAAGTGCTTGTTCATAATTCCACTCTTCTATTTTTTTATGATTTCCTGAGAGCAGAACTTCTGGAACACGCAATCCTTGCCATTCTTCAGGGCGAGTGTAAACGGGAGGTGCTAAAAGCCCGTCTTGAAAACTATCCGAAAGTGCAGAAGTTTCATCATTGAGCACCCCTGGTATGAGGCGGCCAATACTATCAATCAGCACTGCAGCACCCAGTTCTCCGCCAGATAGGACATAGTCCCCTATTGAGATTTCTAGAGTTACATATTTTTCTCGAATACGTTCGTCTATACCTTTATAATGTCCGCATATAAGCAATAAATTTTCTTTGAGAGAGAGAGCATTGGCTAATTTTTGATTATAAGTTTTGCCATCGGGACATAGATATATAATCTCATCATAATCTCTATCTTTTTTCAATTCTTCGATACAAGCCGCTAATGGCTCGCACATCATGACCATGCCCGCTTCACCTCCATATTGGTAGTCATCGATTTGTTTGTATTTTCCAATTCCATAAGGTCTTAGAGATACCCCACGCACCGTCAATAAACCTTTGTCCTGCGCACGCTTCAGTATAGAGTGCGATAGAAAACTATCCATCAATTCTGGTAAAACGCTTATAATATCTATATGCACTGTTTTAATTTTAAATTCTTAATTCTAAATTCTAAATAGAAATTTGTTGTCAGTTACTACTTTACTTCTAAACAATATAAAATTTTTATCAACTAATCCTTAATCACTACATAACACTTCTAACTTCTCACTTCTAATATTTATCACCTATTACTCACCTACTAGTAAACATTTTTATAAATTCCTCGGTCAAATTGCAATAAATGGTTTCTTTTTCATCGTCTATGGTAATCACATATAGCTCTATCAGCGGAACTAAAAGCTTTTGCCCATTTGCTAATCTTACCTCTAGAGTTTCCTGTTGATTCGTTTGATACAAATCGATGACTTCCCCTAGTTTTCCTTCCCCATTATAGACTTCGTATCCTATGAAATCATCAAGTTCTTCTTCGTCAAAATAATTTGGAATGAGTTTCTCGTCGAGAAATAATTCTTTATTGTGAAGCAGCTGAGCCTCTTCTTTGGAGTTGTAATTTTTCCATTTTATCAATAAACTAAAATCATTGGTTTGTTCTACTTTTTCAATTAATAATGGTTGATGCATAGTGCCTTTGGAAATAAATAAGGCTTTCAAATCTGAATTGATTATCGGGAAGTCAAATGCTACGATAGTTGTGCCATCGAAGCCTTTTGTTTTGAGTATAGTACCGATTTTTTTGAGAGAATTCATCGTTTTTACAAATTTGATAATCGCTGCCTCACCACCTCATATAATAATATACTGGCACTGTTCGATACATTCATCGAATCAATTTTCCCTAGCATAGGTATTTTTATTTGTCGGTCTGAGTTTGTGAGCCAAAAGTCGGAAATGCCTGTACTCTCCGTGCCAAATACAATAGCAGTAGGCGTTGTGAAATCACATTGATAGTAATAATCATCTGTATGTAAATAGGTAGGGAAAATATGAATGGCAAGTTGTTTGCAGAAATCAAGGGCTTCTTGATTGGTGCAGCTCACAATTTGTTTGGAAAAAACGCATCCCAGACTATTTCGTACCACATTGTGATTATATATATCCGTTTGCATATCAGTACATAGTATGAGATCTACATTGGCAGCGTCTGCAGTCCGAAAGAGCGATCCCAGATTCCCTGGCTTTTCTATATTTTCTAGAATAAGCACAAAAGGAATAGCGCTCAATTTTACATCTGCTAGTGTTAGATATTTGGTTTTGGCTACAGCTATTATAGAGGTCTTGGTATCTCGAATGGCTATCTTTTCCATGACCTCAGTAGAACATTCAAATACCTCTTTAGCCGCATTTCTGAGGGCGGGGTTCCTGAGTTCAATATTTTTCTCTAAGAGCAATTTTTCAATCACTAGTCCAGAAGCTACTGCTATCTCCAGCTCTTTTTGTCCCTCAATAACACACAACCCTTGCTCCTTTCGTTTAGCAGCTTTATACTTTAATTCAACTATTGTCTTTACCAATTGGTTTTGTGTACTGCTAATTTCCTTCAAACGATAGATTCTTTATACTAAGTAATTCAAAGTCCAAATTTAATCTAGTTTGTTTAAATTTGTAGAAACAGAATTCAGAATGAAGAACAAATACATTCTTGTCTTTATCATTTGTCAGTTGCAATTCATTATCAATGCTCAATTTCTGGCTATTCCCATAGATTATCCTAAAATATCCCTGTCTGGAAACTATGCAGAGTTAAGAAAGAATCATTTTCATATGGGACTTGATTTTCGTACTGACAATCTGGAAAACATTCGCATACTTGCCGTTGAAGATGGCTATATTTCTCGTATGGTCATATCTCCCAATGGATATGGGAAGGCGCTATATATTCATCACCCTCAAATTGGACTCACGACAGTCTACGCTCACCTCAATGCATTTAGACCTGACCTCGAATGGTGGATGAGTCAAACCCAAAATTCAAAGAAAGTGAATGTGATAGATACTATTTTTCCACGACCACTATTCTATGTACAAAAAGGAGAACATATAGCATTTTCAGGCAACACGGGTAGTTCTGAAGCTCCGCATTTGCACTTTGAAATCAGAAATTTGCTGACCGAAAAAACCTTGAATCCTCTCAGGTATTATCCTCAGATAGAAGATACCATAGCACCAATTTTAGATAAAGTCTTGTTCTATCATTGCGAAGGGGAATCTGTTTTTATTCAAAGTTTTTCTAAAGATGAGGTACAAAAGCAGACCTTAGAATTTAATTCTGGTAGCATTGGGATAGCTGTATCTGCTCGAGATAAAATGAATAGCACTCCTAATGTATTTGGTCTTTATGCATTGAGAGTTTTTGAAGATAATATACTAAAATATCAATTTAAGTTAGATAGCCTTGATTTTAGGTGGCAAAGTCATATCAAGGCGGCCAGCGATTATGGCTTAGAGATGAATGATGTATATAAAGGTTTCTTCGAAAATTGTAGCTTTAACCTTTCGGATAGTGGCTCCATGAATGGCATCATTTCTATAAACAAGGGTGAAAACAAACTGATAAGACTTGAAGTATATGATTTTAAAGGCAATTCAAATTCGACAGAATTTAATCTTACTACCACTGCGGATTTGGTTACAGATAAGTCTTCACAAATAAATTGCCTTCAAGAGCAAGTACTGACAGATGGCAATAGCTTTCAGTTGATAATACCTGCAAAAGGATTGGCTGAAAATTATAACTTGAACTATACTATACAAAAATTGAATCCGAATGAAGTGTTTAAACTAAATATACTAGACTCATCGGTAGCAGCACTTAAGCCATATCAGCTATCCTATTTTATACCTAAAGATATGGCCGATTATACCAAGTTATATCTTGAGTCTAGGGTTGATAATAAATTAAAAACCTATCAAGGTATTGTAGAGTCGAATGTCTTAACCTTTCCAAAGTTGAAAAATTACGGTCTCATGACTATAAAATATGATAAAAAAAATCCTGTGATTAGTCCTGATCTGATACGCAAACCCAATAAAGTGATTTTTACGGTAAAAGACGTTGAATCTGGAATCGCTGACTATCAACTGTATGTAGAAGGTATGTGGCGAAGACTTTATTATGATGAAAAAAATAATCAATTAATTTACAACATAATTCCAGCTGATAAAGGAAAGAAATTCAAGGCTTTACTTGAAGTTACGGATCAGGTAGGTAATAAAAATTCTAAAAACATGGAAATTTTATTCTAGAAAATCTGTTGTATTAATTACCGACCTTAGACAAATAGTTCTCCGATGGATGATGTGAGAAAGCGATTTTTGAACTATATACAGTATGAAAAAAGACTGTCATCGAATACACTTCTTGCTTATGAACAAGACTTAAATCAGTTTTATTCCTTTATAGAAGCAAACTTTCAGCATACGGATTTATTGACTGTCAATGCGAGTATGATTCGTTCATGGACGATATCACTTATAGAAAAGCAAGATGCAGCTACCACAGTAAATCGCAAAATATCTTGCCTCAAATCATTTTATAAATTTCAATTGAAAAATGGGACGGTAGCGCTGAATCCTACTTCTAAAATTATTAGACCCAAAGCACCTAAGCGATTGCCAAAGGATATCGCTGAACATAAATTAGTTGATGTCAAAGACAAATTAGAAATCAATAAAGCAGATGAAAGTTTTGAATCTCACAGAGACTATGCCATGTTCATGACCTTTTATCAATGTGGTATCCGACGAAGCGAACTCATAGAAATGCAATGGGACCATATTGATTTTCATAAAAAAGAGATTTCAGTATTAGGCAAAGGCAAAAAGCAACGCTTAGTGCCATTAAGTAAACAGATGATACAACTGTTGAACGAATACAAATCAGCCATTTGTAGTCGAGACATCATAGCTGAAAATGGAAGTGTATTTGTACTAGACAATGGCAAGAAATTATACCCCAATTTTGTATATAGAACTATAAAAAAATACTTGGGAGAAGTAACCGCTCAAAAAGGCATTGGTCCACATAGCCTGCGACATAGCTTCGCTACCCACCTGCTTAATGAAGGAGCAGAACTCAATGCTATCAAAGGATTGCTCGGTCATAGCTCTTTGGCTTCTACCCAAGTGTATACTCATAACAGCATTGAAAAATTAAAACATATACATAAATTATCTCACCCTAAATCATAAAAAAGTATGAACAGAAAAATTCAAGCAGACGGATTCGTTGTAGATCAGAAATTGGTAGATTTTATTGAAGCCAAGACGGACAAACTGACTACCTTTTTTGATAAAATTATTGATATTGATGTCAAACTCAAGACAGATAGTCATCAAAAAATTAAAGATAAAATCGTACATATTCTCTGCCATATACCGAATAGCAATCTATTTGTAGAGGCCAAGGCCAAGACCTTTGAAGAGGCTACCGATGAGGCTGTAGAAGATCTCAAAAGACAAATTAAGCGCAAAAAAGAAATTGCAGCTAGTAAGACGACTAGTGGTTCATCTCAGGTTATTCAAGATAGAGATTGGGAAGATTATGATGATTAATTAATTGATACAATTTTAGTATACTATTTGTGTCTCTTCTGATAAAGAGCTTGGCTCTTAAATGATAACACTTGCATACTTTTCGAAATCTTTCCTACGTTGTCATATACCCACAAAAAATTTTAAATTGAAAAACTTAGCCGAGCTTTTAAATATTGACTACCCCATTATAGTAGCTCCCATGTTCCTGGTATCCAATGAAGACATGGTGGTAGCTGCCTGTGAAGGTGGAGCCACTGCTGCTTTTCCTGCTTTGAATTATCGGAGTCTAGATGATCTGCGAAATGTCATTCGAAGAATTAAATCCCGAACTGAGAAACCATTCGGAATTAATCTAATCGTGAATAAATCCAATGTGAAATTCAAAGGTCAACTCGAAGTTATTTTAGAAGAGAAAGTCGCCTTTATTATTACATCACTTGGAAATCCGAAGGAAACTATCGAAGCCTGCAAACCACTGGGGATAAAAGTTTTCTGTGATGTCATTGATGCTAATTATGCAAAGAAGGTAGAAGCTATGGGTGCCGATGCGGTGATAGCGGTTAACAACCAAGCGGGAGGTCATTGTGGGAATCTATCTGAGAAAACCTTGATTGAAAATATTCAAGCTGTTTGCAAAGTTCCTATCATTTCGGCAGGAGGCATTGGTACTAAGGCGCAGATTGAAGAGGTTATGAAACATGGAGCTATTGGTGTATCTGTAGGGACTATTTTTCTAGCATGTGAAGAAGCCAAAATATCTCCCGACTATAAACAAGCTCTGATTGATTATCACGCCAAAGATATCGTTTTGACCACAAAAATGTCGGGTTCACATTTAACTGTAATCAATACCCCTTACGTGCAGTCACTAGGAACAAAAGCTAGTTTTTTAGAACGATTACTTCATAAAAATAAGTGGTTAAAGAAATACATTAAAATGATTCTTGCCTTGAAAGGTATGCGAGCCATAGAAAAGTCGACCTTTAAATCCACCTATGAAACAGTCTGGTGCGCCGGCCCTTCTATCGAGTATGTAAAATCTATACGACCCCTAAAGGAGATATTAAAAGATTTAATTTAGATACCATCTTAGCTTTAGTACTCAGAACGAGAAAGTAGACAATTTGATTTGTCCAACTTTTACAAAACTGATAATGGTAGCAGTTTTGTCTACTTACGTTTGAAAGTTTTTGTTATCTTTTTGAAGTTTTCCAAATATTTGTCAAAGTCAACTGAAGTCTTTCCAACAATAATGTAGTAATCACCTTTATCGTTAAATAGCATTACTTGATAAATCAATTCTACTTTTTCGTCTTTAGTTTTTCCATTAGCAACAATTTCAAAGCCATTTAAATTATCTATAGTTACTTCATTGATTTCTTTGATTACATTGAATTCGCCTCTAGGTAGTTTTCTAAGTCTTTCCTCTGAATATTTCTTGTAATTTTGTGATGAAACTTTTGCAATTGAATTCCCAACAATCAATGTAGGTTTTTCAGTTGGGATTTTCCCATCTGTCGAATAAAGCAAACCACCTGACATGTACTTTATAAGTTTGAATTCCGTGTCTTTGATGTCTATTGTAAAAGTTGCAGCTTCAATTGGATTATCATCTTGTAAGTTATTATATACTGTCGATAGTATAGCGTCTTTAATTTTTTGTTCTAGGTCTTTCGATGCTTCAGGATAAATTCCATTTACTAAAACGGTAACTATTGTGTCTCCAAAAACTAACATTTGCTTCAAATAAGTTGTCCCATACGCAGTTTGTATAAGGCTAAGGAGATTAGCCTTTGAACCATTAAAATCAATTATTTGTTTAGTAAGTAATTTCATACCCTTTGATTTTAAGGCCTCCGCTGTAAATCCTTCAACTATAGATTGATAAGATCCTGGAATTTCATTAATCATTATTGAAGCTCCTGTTTCTGTATTTTGAAAACCGCTAAAAGTTGTCGCTGTCGCAAAACCACTAGGGGGAATTATACTACATTTCGTCCCTTGAACTTTTATATGCTTTTCTGTCTGTCCAAATGAGATTTGTCCCAAAAATAGGAACAATAGTGAAAGTCTTTTTTTCATTTGAGATGTGTCGCTTTAAAATTGATGCTAACGCACGGTAGCCTTCTGAACAAAGGAATGAGCGGCTTAGCTAGACTACTTTTTGTCAAAGATAAATCTTTCTCTACCATCCTGCAATTTATTTTAACGCCGTTACTCTCTCATTCAGAAGACTATCAAATATTTCCTAGGCATTATGTTTATATCTCTAGCGGATTTAAAATGGTGTAACTCATTTTAAAAATTAGCTGTATTATTAAACGAAACTTGCTTCGTCGTTAAGATCCTCACTTTTTAGTCCTAATTTAGTACAAAATATTTGTTTCACTGTGTCCTGCACTTCATGTTTGTTAGTTGTGTGAGGAGTGCTACGAAACCTGGTGTAATTTTCATTTTTTACTTTGTTCGCTAAATCACCGAAGGTCACTATTCTAAAATTGTTTCCTAGTTTTTTCGCTATGTACAAGCCAATATAAGAACTTAGAAATATGGCTAAACCTATTTTAAAGGTAAAAAATAACAAAACGAATCCAACGAGAATTGAAATCAGTAAAGCAACTTCTAGATACTCAGGAGGGTGTAAAATGTCAAGATTCAGTCCTAATTTTTCTTGAAATTTATTTATTAAGTCTTTTCTCTGGTTTTTAGGAAATACTATTTTTAACTCTGTTTTAGGACTTATAGTTTCAGATAAATTAAGCGGAAGTAGTTCACATGCATGTCTTAGTTTATAAAAAGTTTGTTGAGTTGTACAATCTTGCATATCGTGAGAATTAGTTTTTTTATTGACTAACTCGCAGAATTCGCCAAACGTCTTAATAGTTTTCAAATCACTTTCAATAAACTGAATGCCGAAGGATTTTTCAATACATTCTATTGCTTCGTCAATATCTAAAGGATCCGTTTCTTTGAGTGCACTACTGCTCATTATATTATAATAACCGTTTAAAGTTACCCGAAGGTGCCGATTTCGAAGCACTTCATTGTTATAGAAGCAAGAATTTCCAATTTTTGGGTAAGTGCTGTTATTCTATTTTCCACGTATAATTGCTTCAATATTGTCAAGTTGTCCGTCTATAATAGCAAACTTTTCTGGGTCAGGATAATTAGCACTTCCTATCAAGTCCCATTTCTGTTTTCCAGTTATTTTCCTCTTCGGTTTTATCTTCTTTCCGTAATTGTAGATTTCTAATAGCACTACTTCGCCCTGTTGACCGTTACAAACTGCTATTTCAAAATTGTCAGACGGAAAGTTTGTTGTTGTATAAAAGTCCTGACCACCAAAAGAAAGTATTTTATTGTCATTAATTTGAAATAAGTAATTTATCCCTTCGTCTTCCACTTCTGATAATTCAATATAATCATTTGACATCACCTTAATTGACTTTACTTTGTTTGTCTCAAAAACGAAATCAATATTCTTACTTGCTTTCTTTTCTTTCAAATAGTTTTCCATAAAACTCCAAATGCCTATCAATATGTAAATTACAACTGTTCCAATTAATAGGTATATTTCATTAGTTATTTCAAGTCTATAGTAAACAAATGTCCCTATAATAACTGCAAGAAGTATCCAAACAACGAGAACCCTAATTTGAAAAGACTTTCGCTTGTCAATTCGTTTTAAGTCTTGTTTTAAAATTTTGATTTCCTTGTCAGATAATGGTCTTTCTATTTTCACTCTGTCTTCGATTAAATTAGAATATAACGCTCTCTTTTACACCAAATATAAACTTATTAGGAATGAAAAGGTCAGATTTTATTTCGTATAATTTCAAGAATAGTAAATAACTAATTTGTCGTCCTTCTATTAGAGCGACTGATTCATACATCTTCGCTGTTAGAGAACCAGCAGTTATCTGCTGTGTCTAAATTTTTAACTTTACTCTTTTAGTTTCAAACTTTGGTTTTTCTACGAGTTTATGAGGTGTTGCCCATTTTACATAGAGTTCTCTATTTTTTATACTAATACTATCGATACAATAATGATAAAAAGAACATGCATCACATTTTGTCCAGTTTTTGCCTAGAATTTCCGTTTCTCCAGTATAAATGTTTTCTGCTTTTAATGGGGCTTCTTTGTGAATAAATCCTTCACAAATAACAAGACCATTTTCTTTGTCAAATGCTAAGGCATTTTCATAAATTTTAGGTTTTGCATCTTCTTTTAATGGGAGAATAATATTTAACCATATATCACTTCCACTGCTTCTTCCTAAACAAATAAATTTTTTGTTTATCCATTGAAAATGAAGTCTTTCTTTTTCTAAATAAAAATTGTCAATTTCAGTTTTACTATAGAATGTAGTTTCTTTGTTTCCCCATTTTAAATAGCTACTTGTGTCAGATAATTTAATAACTTGATAAAAATTGTCATCTTCTTTTATAACAGAAGTATCTATTTCGCATTCGTATTGCACTGATTTTGGATCTTTTCCGTTAAGTACTTTGCTATCTTTTATGCAATTTTGATCACAACTTAAGAAAGCAATTATTAACAACAAAAAGTAAGTTTTATTTTCGCTTAACATTGTTGATAACTCTTAAATATTCGCAGCTTTACAAAATTAATTTTGGTTTAGTAAATTAATTTTTAAATCTAAGATTGCTGCACTTTTAGCATATATTCCAGTTTGCGAATTCATTATATTTTTTAATAGTATTATTTTTATTTATGTCGTTATATACGTATAAATATGTTATACCGAACCGAATATTTCTAAGTTCGTTCCTCACTAAGAAAATTCAAGATCGGCATTATATTTTGTAATGTCTTTCAATAAGGTTAATATAAATACCTAGGATCGAATTATATCCATCCGCTGAGTATTTTAATCCAAATCATCAAAATCATCCATACCTTGATTGGGTTCATCATCTTTAAAGAAATCTTCTCTATCGATTTGATTCATCTTAGATGGTACGGTCATACTCGGCGTATCGCCGAAGTCGTCTGCTTGTTTGTTCGTGATATTGGCATACCGCATCGTATTGCTAGATAGTCCACTCTCATCCCAGTCACAATACTTGACGTATTTTCCTATAAATCGTGCATTGAAGCTATCCGTTCGTCCATTTCTATTTTTCGCTACACTTATGGTGGCTACATCTTCTAAGCTATTGCCATCAGCATCTTTGGCTTCTTTGTCATAATAGGCCTCTCTGAAAAGGAAGATAACCATATCGGCATCTTGCTCTATAGATCCGGATTCCCTCAGGTCAGAGAGCATGGGCTTCGAGGGCTTGGTGCTCGATCCTCTATTCTCTGCCTGACGACTGAGCTGAGCTAGTGCTATGATCGGCACTTCTAATTCTTTAGCGATAGATTTTAAGGAGCGAGAAATAAAAGCAATTTGCTGTTCACGATTGGAGATAATTTTTCCATTGCCTTCCACCATGTTGACTGTCATCAGCTGCAAGTAGTCAATGACTATCAAGCCTAGTCCGTGGTCTCGTTTTATTTTTCTCACCTTTTTTCTAAAATCCATGATACTCAATCCCGGTGTGTCATCAAAGAATAGATTCACTTTATTCAGCTTATCCATTTTCGAAGTGATCTGAGCCAACTCCGCCTGATTGATAGTTCCTCGTCGAATTTTTTCTTGTTCTATCTCCGCCTCTGAAGATATCAAACGCATCATCAGCTGATTCGTAGGCATTTCCAGCGAGAAGAATACCGCAGTCTGATTGGCCATCACAGCGGCATTGCGAGCCAGAGAAAGAGTAAAGGCGGTCTTACCCATACCCGGACGACCTGCTACGATAATCAAATCCCCTTTTTGCCAACCACCAGAGAGTTCGTTGAGTTGCTTAAATCCTGTCTCTACACCTTGTAGTTCATTGTTGAGACTTTTGTCCATTCTCAACTGTAAGTCAGATAAAGCATCGCCTAGTACTTCGGAAGTATTGACCGGATCTTCGCTGGTATAGTTTTCTGATAATTGGTAAATTTTTGACTCGGTCTCATCTAAGGTTTCAAACACATCTTTGGTATTATCATACGCACCCTTGATGACTTCGTTTCCCAGTCGTATCAATTCACGTTGAATAAATTTTTGAGCTACGATACGGGAGTGAAACTCCACATTGGCACTACTGGCTATGGTATTGGATAATTCTATGAGGTAGCCAGGTCCTCCGCACATTTCCAGCACACCATCTTTGGATAACTGCTCTGCGAGGAGGGCAATATCTACTGGCTCATTTCTCGAAGAAATTTTCAGCGCAGCGGTGTAAATTTTTTGATGCGAAGGCAGATAAAACGAGCTCTCCGTCAATATTTCTCTGACGGTATCTATAGCGTCTTTGTCTATCATAATAGCTGCCAAAATAGCCTTCTCCATTTCGATACTTTGTGGAGCTTTCCTCCCTAAATCTACTTCATCTATGCGTTTGGTAAGTAAATTGAGGGGTGTTTTTTTCGCTATTTCTGGTCTTTCTATCACGATTTTTTTTCTTTTGACGGCAAATATATCGCCTCGTTTTGATATAATTTGGATAGATATCCAAGCACCATGTGGATACCTTTCATTTTACCTATAAAGATAGTGGGAATTCCTGTGAATAAACTATATTTTTTTGTGAATTGTCAAAAAAAACTCATTTTTGAGGACATCATTTTACCTAGTCTATGTGGAAATTAAATTCGCAATGTCTTTCTATTCACAATATCGAAATAGAAGCTCCAATAGGGGTCTTTGATTTTGAAAAAAAGAATCAGAATAAATTCTTAGTTTCTGTAGACCTATGGGGTGATTATCAAAAGTCTATGAACTCCGATGAACTTCAAGATACCCTGGATTATCAACTGGTTTTCGATATAGCACACGAGGTGTTAAACCGAGGAGGAAATCTCATAGAAGCTGCAGCTCAGCAGATTATGGAGAGCATATTTTCATTAAAATTTCCGTTGACGAAAGTAAGGGTCTATATCCAAAAATTAGAACCTCCATTGAATGGCAAGGTTTCGGATACGAGTTTTGAATTGGTGGCTGTGAAGGGATAGTTTTGCTGGTGATTGTAGCACTAAGTTTCTCAAAGTTTGAGCACAAAGTTCCACGAAGTTTTCTATATGTCATTTAATTTTCTTTGCTGAGTCTTCGAGGTCTTTGCGGTTAAAGTCTATACATCAACTGTAATCTAAACCTCCTACCTTGGAGAGGTAAAGTGGATAGAAAATTAAGACTATTTTGATCGAATATATTTTCAATATTCAATTGAGCGGAAAGGTTTTTTGCAAATAAATATTGAATAGCTAAATTCAAGTCAAAATAGGTTGAGAATTCTTTTTTTGCTCTAGTTTGATCAGCATAGAATTGAATATATTGAGAGCGCGCAGAATCTGAAAAAGAGCGTCCTCCATTAAAATGCAACCAAGTATGCAGAAAGAGATTTGCTGATTTATATTTAACTCCCACATTTCCATATAGTGGCAGACTTGGGTAAAATAAGTTGGAATCTAAACGAGTCCAGACCTGTTGGAAACTGATTTGATGATAAGCCAGTATTTTTTTAGAAATATTATATCGCAATTCTAAATGCGCACCGCCTTCACTGAGATGAGATTGATTGATATATTGCTGAGTAAAATATTCATTAAGTCCATAGGTGAGCTTTTCGTTAGGATTGCCATAGTTGTCTTTAAGCAGAATCGTATTCCAGCTGTATCTAAAATAAGGACTTAGGTGCACCTCAAATTTGTCTTCAAATTTTCTATACAAATGAGATTCGAATAACAATTCCGTTTCATTTTTTAGGTTGGGATTGGGTACTAAAAAAATATCTTGGTATATAGGATTGAATTCAGCTAAGACTGGCACTTTACTGCGCAGGAATAGATTGATCAAATAGTTCGAGCTTTCGCAGATATGTCGTTGCCATGATAGATTCAATTCTCCTTGCGGTCTGAACATGGTTTGCGTTATAGGTACAAAAGGTGCATGTTGATAGCTCGTATTTTCAAATCCACCTTTAGCTCCGATGAACCAAGAGATATCAGCGCTTTGTCGCTTTTCAAATTTTAGGTAGGAAGTAAATTTCGTAATGGGTTTGTCGAAAAAACTGGTAAATGCATCGTCTCTATGGAACTCATTTTTGATAAATGTCGTGGAAATTTCACTTCCATAGAATAAAATATGCTTTACGTTAAAATTTTTATGTGCTCTAACTTGTAGTGAAATTTTATTTTCTTCATAATGCTGACGATACAAATCATCTTGAATAAGGTAGCGTTTATTTGTTTCATTATGGAGGTGCTGATAGGTAAGCGCCATATTCATTTGGGTAAAGAATGGGGAAGTCTCACTATAATTTACTTTTTGAATAAAGGCAAGAATCATGGGATTAAATGAAGTATTGGATTCACTTAACAAATAGCGATAATTCTTTTGAAGTGTATTACCTAAGTTTGTTTGTTGTCGACCTTCCAGATGCAGATAAAAGTTCCATTCATTCTGGTTGTTCGTTATTAAATTAATCAAATTATCTATACCTAGAAAAACTTGTGGTTGGGTATTCACTAGGCTATCTGAGCGAAATGTCCATGAACCTAGACCAGCTCCATTGAAAGTGTTGGCAATGCGTCGCCATGATAAAGAAGGCTGTGGATTAGCTCCAAGTTCATAACGAAAATTCTGTCCACCATATGCATTGAGAGCGTAATTCAACTTTTTGCGATGAAGAGCTAGCTGAAAGAATCCGGAGTAATCCGAATTGCCTCCGCCAGCAAGAGCTTTTAATCGTAAACCAAAGCTATCTCTTTTCTCAAGCTGTAAAGGAAAATATAATGCTATTTGGCTAGAATTCAATTGAAGCTGAGAAACAGAATAGCCCTGATTGACCTGAATACTTTCAAATGAAAATGGAGGTAAGGTTTGTATGATTTGAAAATTATTCTCTAATATAGAAGAGCTAAAATCAACGTTGTGAATAGCTATTGTAGGCGAGGTCTTTCGATTTTGATAGTAGAGCTCAGATTGATAAATACTGTGTTTAGCTAAATAAAAACTCGTTTGATTGCTTAAAAGGTCAGCAAGATTGGTATGTAAATGCTGGGTATGCTCTCTGGAAAAGCGATAAATTTTTTGTGGGATGAGGGCAATTTCTTGAGGTTTTAGTTGCGCATACTCCTGCTCGTACCTCATTTTGAAATCATCGATTTGCCCTTCTAAATTCTGAGTATAGAAAACTGCCAACAGCAGGAAGCAGGCAAAAAATTTATAAGTCATAATATTACGAAGTGAAAGCAACCACCTAGTCAGGGAGTTTTGAATATGGTGTATCCTATCATTATGCTTATAACTCCAGTATTCCCCGAAAAATTAAATGTATTGTTTTGGGTCAACGTGTTAAACTCGGATTGTGTGAAGGTTCTGGATGCTCTTAAATCTATGCTCCATCTTTTCGATACATCTAGACCTACATCGATCATAGCGCCTATATTTACTCTGCCATCATTGATTTGTTGAATAAGCGTGCTTTGAGAGGTCAAAGCATCGAAACTCTGACTAGCTGTAAATGATATCATGGGTCCAGCAGAGAATCTTAATTTACTCAATTTGTACCCCATGAGGGCGGCAGCATAGAATTGTCCAAGTCCGAAATTCGCTTCACGTGTGCTTCCATTTTCTGAAATACTGAATCCAACTCGATTCATGAGATAACCTGCTTCTGGTTGAATGATATAACCGCTAAACTTGAATCGTGCGAAAATATTGGCGTTATACCCCAGTTTAGGGTCTGCTTTCTTTATATCTCCGAAAGTATATAATTGATTGAAGGAGCTATTAGCACCACCCATAATACCAACTTTGAAATCTATAGCGTAACTACAAATAGAAATATAAAGAAATCCGAGCGTAACAATGAAACGAAACATAGTAAAGTATTGAAAATTTATTCTAATATAAAAAACGAAGAAGTAGAAAAAATATTATAAGCTAGAAAAGCAGCCTAAAACGGGTGGTCATCAGAAGCACTTGTAGCATCATCTTGATTGAATACAGCGGGTTCTACCTTCCATGCTCTCACTTCGGTGTACCACTTTTCTTTATATTCTCTACTCTCTATATCTATGCTTACCCGGAGGCTATCACCAGTTTTGATTTGAATATTATCTACAGATTCCCCCTTCAGCACTAGGCAAACTTTTTTTGGAATTTTAGCGTAGGTCTCTAAAATAAATTCTCTTTTTTTCCAGCTTCCTCTTTGACTTTCCCCTGATTGAATATCGAAGACCTGAATAATCTTTCCTTGAATATACATCTCTTTTAACATTTAATTATCAGACAAATATAGCAAAATATACCTAAATGATAATGTAAATCAAGGTTTTTTTGATAGATTAAATGATAATTAAAATTGCTAAAATGAATCTAATTTTCAGCATTTTACTTACATTTGAGTTTTTTTAGGTCATGTATACGAAATACGCTCAGTTATTAACCAATTATTGTTTAGAAGTAGTACCAGGGGATAAGGTAATGATTAAATCGACCTATCTTTCTGAAAAACTTTTAGTAGAGTTATCAAAAGAAATTTCTAAAGCTGGCGGTATCCCTTTTGTAGATATCGAGATTCAGGATTTTGACAATGCTTGGTTAAAGGAAGCTAATTTAGAACAGCTAACCTGGGTAAATCCTATGCGTAAATATTGGAATGAACACTTCGATTGTTTTTTATATATAAGAGCGCCCTATGATAAAAAAGATAGCATAGAAGTGCCTATGGATAAGCGAAATGCACACAATGAGGCATATAAAGAAGTTAGACAAATTTATATGAATCGAACGGGGGATCGCAGTATGCGTCGATCTCTGTGTCAATTTCCAACTCCATTTTCAGCAGCTGAAGCTAGCATGTCTCTAGAAGACTATGAGCGATTCGTGTTTGATGCTTGCAATTTGTTTGATGAAAATCCAATTGAAACCTGGAGAAATTTCGGAAAAAATCAACAGAGGGTCGTGGACTATCTCAATAGTAAATCTAAAATAAGATATCTTGGTCCCAACTGTGATTTGACTTTTACTACAAATGGCAGAATATGGATTAATTCTGATGGGAAAACCAATATGCCATCTGGTGAGGTCTACACAGCTCCTGTAGATAATAGCATGAATGGGTGGGTCAAGTATACACTCCCGTCACTCTATATGGGTGAAACGGTCAATGAAATAGAATTAAACATTAAAGATGGCTATATAGAAAAATGGCAGTCAAAGGATAATGCTGAGTTTTTAAACAAGATTTTTGAGATACCAGGCGCCAGAAGATTTGGAGAAGCTGCTATAGGTACTAATTATAAGATACAGCAGATAACTCGAAATATTTTATTTGACGAAAAAATTGGAGGTACGGTTCATTTGGCGATAGGGGATGCCTATAAGCAGTGCAACGGTATAAATGAAAGTTCGGTTCATTGGGATATGATTACAGATATGAAATCGGGAGAAATCTATGCAGATGATGAGTTGTGTTACAAGAACGGGAAATTCATAATAGACTAGATGTTCGGCTTCGAGTTAGAATTTATTTATCGCTTATTAAAATTTGGCCTTGTTGGCTTTTTTTGCTTTTTTATTGATTTTGGACTTACTTACCTGTTTAAGGAAAAACTAAGGTGGAATAAATTTTCTGCCAACACTATCGGTTTTCTCATGAGTGCTGTTATCAATTTTACATTAAATAGAATGTGGACGTTTCAATCCCATGCGCTAGATGTTGAAATTCAATTTATGAAATTTATTACCATTGCTAGTTTTGCCTTAATTTTAAATAGTATTATTATTTACTTGTTAAATGTCAAGATTCGTCTTAATTTCTATTTGAGTAAATTGGTTGCAGTTTTTATAGTTATGTTTTACAATTATTCTATGAATGCCTTATTTACTTTTACAGATGAAATGGCAAAGTAGAGGTTTGATTCTTTAAGAATTTATTTATTCAGTATTCGCCATTATGATAGCTCTTTTCTTCGGTTCATTCAATCCTATTCATATTGGACACCTTGTTATAGCCGATGCTATAGCTTTAGAACAAGAGATAGAAAAAGTATGGTTTGTCATCAGTCCACAAAATCCATTCAAGGTCAAAGAAAGTCTATTAACTGAGAGTGCTAGGTATTACCTCACCCAATTAGCGACAGAGGATAATCCTAAGTTTTTTGTTTCCAATATAGAATTTAACCTACCGAGACCAAACTATACGATAGACACCTTGATATATTTGAAAGAAAAATATCCTGATAAAAAGTTTTGCCTTGTGATGGGTGGCGATAATCTCATTCATTTAGAGAAGTGGAAAAACTATCAAATGATTCTAGAAAACTATCGTATCTACATTTATAAGCGCCCTAAGAGTGATACTAGTCAAATCCCTAGTCATAAAAATATACATTTTCTAGATGTGCCATTAATGGAAGTTTCCTCTACTTTGATTCGAAACAGATTGAAACAGAAACAATCCATAAGATACCTAGTTCCAGAAATTATAAGATCTGAAATTGAAAAGGGAGGTTATTATATTTAATTATGCACCGCCCATTTACTCAAGGTATTTTTAATTGTTAAACGGACAGTGAGTGGGGCAATAACCCTCAGATGGAGTAATGTAACTATCAGCATCATTTCCAATAAAAAGTGTCTGCTTTTTATTGTCAAATCCAATTCTAACATATATATCTTTAGTAGCCCCATTAATTAGCTGAATAACCTCATCCCTACTAAATGTGGCACCATATACCTTTTGGTTTGATTCAATTTTGCCAGCATCAATATATCTTTGACAAGATTGATCTACCAGATCTTTATCTATCCTAGGCATTTTTTCAGATGTCTTGATTTCAGATGGATTTTGGTTGAATTGATACTGAAACATCATTCCTGCAATAAACCCTGGAAATAGGGAAAGAAATAACTTTGGGCTAGATTTCATGCGATAATTATTTTTTGGTGAATGTCAAAATTATATAAAAAAATTAATATTAATTATAATTATTATATTTGGTAACGGAAATTTACCTATCTCTATACTTTAGACTCAGATTCATGCATCGAAATCTTATGATTTATCTTCCAATAGTTATATTATTGTCATTTCAATCTAGCTATGGAAATATAGAAATAGATAGAAATAAGACAGCGGTAAAAGAAAAAGATAATTTTATCATTCATAGTCTTGACTTATACGATACTTATTATGCTGAATCATTTGATTCTATCGCCCTAGGAGAGAAAATTTTATTAGACTTAATAGAATATTCTAAATCAAAAAAAGACTATAACGGTTTATTAATGTCTTATTATCGCCTGGGGAAGATAGAACATGTATGGAAAAAGGATGATGTCCGGGCTGTTAAATTCTTTTTTGAATCATTGAAATATGCAGAAATAATTGGGAATAAAGAATATATCTCCAAGTCTTATAACTATCTCGGAATTATTTTCTACGCCAATCATAAGTATGATGATGCCATTCAATATTTTCAGATAGCAATTAAAAATAGGTGGAAAGGCGAGGAATCATTTCGTAGTGTGCCATTATATTTAAGCGGTTTGAGTTATTATGAATTAAAACAATATGATTCAGCAATGCGTTATTTTCTCTTTGCTTTAGATTTAGTTAAAAAAAATACTAACTCGGATAGAGAGCATGAAATAGAACAGGGAATAGCTAAGGTGCTTGTGAATAAGCAAGAATATAAAAAAGCAGAGAATTTATTAGCTAAATCCTTGAATTACTACAAAACAAGGAATGAACCAGCAGCTATTGCCGTTGCTTATACGTTGTATTCAAAAATCAACTATTTAGAGAACAAATTGACGCAGGCACTTGACTACGGTTTAAAGGCCTATCAATATTCTAACTCAAAAGGATCAAATGATATTGCTGGAAACAAGATAGCTATTGCTCAGTTATTACATGACATCTATTACAAAATGGGCAAGATCAAAGAAGCACATCAGTACTTACTGGAGGTTCAAGAATTGAAAGATGCAGCTACAGGCTTGGATATTACTTCTCAGATAGCTTTGACCTATTCTAAATATAGGAATGAAATAGAGCGGAAACAACTCAATGATACAATTGTTCGTCAAAAAGAAAACAACAAGAAGGCCATAATAGCTGCTGGGGTGCTTGGTGGCTTGTTTCTAGTTATTGGATTTTTATCCATATTTATTAGAAGGGAAAGACAAAAGTCTGAAGCATTGATTCATAATATTCTACCAGCTAAGACTGTAAAACAACTTAAAATGTATGGCAAAGCTATTCCTCAGCGACACGAAGCTGTGACAGTTATGTTCTGCGATGTCAAGGAATTTACAAATTTGGCGACTAGCCTAGAGCCTGAAATACTTATCAATATTCTCGACTTCTATTTTGCTAAATTTGATTCTATTGTTTCAAACTATAATGATATTGAAAAGATAAAAACCATTGGCGATGCCTATCTATGTGTTAGCGGGTTGAATAATTCTCCAAATCATGCATGGTCTCTGGTTTCGGCAGCTCATGATATCATTCAGTTCGTTACGGAGTCGCATGCAGTAGTCAAGCAAAAATTTGGGTATGCATTTGAGTTTCGTATAGGTATTCATTCAGGCAGTATCGTCTCAGGAGTTGTGGGTACTCATAAATACGCTTATGATATATGGGGTGATACTGTGAATGTTGCCGCAAGAATGGAGTCGAGCAGTTCTCCTGGTAAAATAAATATAAGCCAATCAACCTTTAACTATATTGAACCTTATTTCAAATGCGAGAAAAGAGGTGTCATCGAGGTGAAAAACGGACTAAAATTGGATATGTATTTTGTTCTTGATAAGTTGAATGCTACTTAATTTTGAGATTTTTTGACGTATTCGTTCCGATAAACTAATTATTTTCATGTACATTTGTCTATCAGACAATAAGTATGAAAGTTACAGATAAATTAGCGGCAGCCAAGGGAAAAACCCTTTTTTCAATCGAAATTTTACCACCTCAGAAAGGCAAAAAAATCAATGATCTTTTCGATGTGTTGAATCCTTTGATGGAGTTTAATCCAGCCTTTGTAGACGTTACCTATCACCCTGAAGAAATGATTTATAAGCGCAGACCTGATGGCTTGATAGAAGAGGCGCCACTTAGACCGAGACCAGGTACGGTAGGAATTTGTGCGGCGATTTCGTACAAGTATAATGTAGAGACTGTGCCACATCTTGTTTGTGTAGGGTTCAGTAAAGAAGAGACAGAAGATGCGCTCTTCTCCCTTTGCTATCAAGGTATAGAAAATGTCATGGTTTTGAAAGGCGATGAAAAGAATAGCCTGCAAATCGGTAAAACCAATCAGCATAAATTTGCCAGTGAATTAGTGGAACAAGTATCCAATATGAATAGAGGCAAATTTCTACACGAGGAAACACTCAATGAGATGGAAACAGATTTTTGCATAGGAGTAGCTGGTTATCCTGAAAAACACTTCGAAGCTCCGAATATGAACACGGATCTCAAGTGGTTAAAAAATAAAGTAGATCTCGGTGCAGACTATATTATCACACAGATGTTTTTTGATAATAAAAAGTATTTTGATTTTGTAGCCCGATGCAGAAAAGAAGGTATCCATGTGCCTATCATACCAGGATTGAAGCCAATTGACGCTAAGTATCAATTGAAGTCTATTCCATCGAGATTTTTCTTGGAGATTCCCGACGAATTGACCAAAGAAGTAGAAAAATGTAAAACCAAAGCAGATGTCAAAAAAGTAGGAGAAGAATGGTGTATCATGCAGAGTAAAGAATTAAAAGCTGCTGGTGTACCCTCGCTTCATTACTATACTATGAGTAAATCGGATGGTGTCATCAATATCGCCAAGGCGGTATTGTAAATTTTTATTTAACCTTGAAATTTTTAGTCGTAGCACTTGGTAATATTGGCGCGGAATACACCTACACCCGTCATAATGTTGGCTTCTTAGTCGCAGACAGAATGGCGAGTAAGCATAATTTTAGTTTCAAAGCTGAACGTTATGCAGATATGGCTGAATTTCGTTTGAAAAATAAAATAGTCACTATCATCAAGCCTACCACCTATATGAATCTCAGTGGGAAGGCTTATAAATATTGGTTAGATAAACTCGAAATTCCTAGGGAGCAATCCATGGCTATCCTAGATGAACTCGCCTTACCATTTGGACAAATTCGAATCAAAACAAGTGGCAGCAGCGGTGGGCATAATGGACTAGGCAATATCGAACTAGAGTTGCAAACAGGACAATACCCAAGATTGAGATTTGGTATAGGAAATGAATTTCATAAAGGAGGTCAAGTAGACTATGTTTTAGGTAAATGGACAGAAGAAGAGGTGAAAAATCTACCAAATTATCTCGATAATGCTATCTTAGCTATCGAAGAATCTATTCTAGCAGGATTCCCTATAGCTATGAATAAATTTAATCAAAAGCGCGCATGAGTCAGCCAGGAGAAAATGAAGTTTTTGAAATAGCCCTCCCACAGTTCAAAGGACCCTTTGATTTGTTGCTATTTTTCATCGAACGAGATGAATTAGATATTTATGATATTCCTATACATAATATCACTGCCGATTTTTTGGGTTATATTCATAAGATGCGCGAGTTCAATATCGAAGTAGCGAGCGAATTTATTCTCGTAGCAGCTACGCTTATGAAGATCAAAGCACAGATGCTTCTCCCCAGAAAACAACTCGACGAAGAAGGAAATGAAATAGATCCCCGAAAAGAATTAATTCAAAAAATTCTAGAGTATAAACAGTATAAAGAGATAAGTGACTATTTGCATAATCTAGAAGAGGCTCAACATCAGAAAATCAAGCGCCCCGCAGCTATCACGGAGATTAAGGAAATTGCGGATTTGTATCGAACGGAGCTTGAAATGGAGAGTGTCAACGTCTCTAAGCTTTTCAAAGTTTTTGAAAAATTATTAATTCAAAAACAATTGCGAGAAGATGATACTAAGCACGAAATAGCCTACATTAAATACTCCATAGTAGAAGAAAAGGATACGATTATTGCCAAGTTGGAACGAAAAGAGAAAATCGAATTTGAGGAACTATTTTCTGATATCGAAACTCGACTACATGCTATTTATCACTTTCTAGCCATTTTAGAATTGGTTCAAGAATCTCGTATAGCGATTATCATCGGTGAAAGAATCAATAATTTCTGGATTTCATTAAAAAATACAGATGAAACAGAGCAAGCCATTTAGTGCGCAAAAAATTGTATTCTATTTCCTGATCATCTTTTTTATAGGCTATTTTTTTACCAAGAATACCCTAGATTTTGGCCAACTCCTTTCCTTGAAGTGGACCGGTCTCATGGGACAGGGAATAGCCCTAGCAGCAGTTATGCTCATATTAAGGGATCTAGGTTATGTCTTGCGGCTAAGACTGCTTTGCGATTATAAAATCGGTTTCTGGAAAAGTGTCAAGATTATTTTACTTTGGGAATTTGGTTCTGCTATTACTCCGGGTATGATAGGAGGGAAAGCCGTCGCTATCTATTTACTCATTAAAAATAAAATCTCTGCGGCGAAGGCGTCATCGATAGTGCTTATTGCTATCCTGCTAGACGAGTTTATTTTCATTCTTCTATTCCCTGTATTTTATTTTTTGTTTGGCAAGCAGATGTTTCATCTGGGGACACAATGTCCTGACTGGCTAGCTTTAAAAGCGAAAATTCCTTGGATAGAAAGTATTAAGTATCTCGAATACACAGTCATATTGATGTTAATATTTATTCTAGTTTTTGTAGGGATTGTTTTTGTAGGGATATTTATCTACCCTAGTTGGATCAGGCAATTCATCAAAACCATAGCGCGACTCCCACTGTTGAAAAAATGGCGGACGAGGATGGATGATTTTGCAGATGAGATTCATCATACCAGTATCCATATACGTAGTAAAAAATTCAGATTTTGGTTACAGCTTTGTGTCTATACACTCATGTCATGGGTAGGTCGTTATTTAGTAGGCGTCGCTATTGTTTATGGATTTAGTAGTGGTCAGATAGATTGGCTTTATGTTTATGTGAAGCAATACGCATTATGGTTGATGTTTTATTTACCTTCTACACCAGGCAGTAGCGGCATAGCAGAAGCACTGTATATGGCATTTTATTGTGATAGTATACTGCCCGGACTCAGCGGCACAGCTGCCTTTGTATGGCGTTTTATGAGTTACTATATCTATCTCTTTATTGGAGTTCTTGTTTTGATTTTTAGCAGAGATAGAGATATGGTGGAAAAAACGTGATCTTTAAATTGATTAAAACTGCCTCAAAAACCGCATATCATTTTGCCAGAAAAGTCTTAAATCATTGATTTGATAGTAGAGCATAGCTATACGCTCTATTCCCATACCGAAGGCGAAGCCATTATATTTCTCGGTATCAATATTGCAATTTTTAAGTACAGCAGGATCTACCATGCCACAGCCACCAATTTCTACCCAGCCGGTCTTCTTGCATACGGGGCATCCCTTCTGATCACATATAAAGCAAGAGATATCCACCTCTGCACTAGGTTCTGTAAAAGGAAAATAGGAAGGTCGTAGTCGGATATTCTCTGAACCGAACATCTCTTTAGCAAAATAATAAATACACTGTTTCAGATCAGCAAAGGAAACACCTTCATCGATATAGAGTCCTTCTACTTGATGAAATGTACAATGAGCTCGTGCAGAAATCGTTTCATTTCTGTATACACGCCCTGGGGTGATGATTCGTAATGGTAATTTCTGGGTCTCTAACGCCAATATTTGAGAACTCGATGTATGGGTACGAAGGAGATACTCTAAATTTTCAGTCAAGAAAAACGTATCCTGCATATCTCTAGCAGGGTGATCCTGAGGCATATTGAGTGCTGTAAAGTTATGCCAGTCATCGACGATTTCGGGACCTTCGAATATGGTAAAACCTATGCGTTCAAATATGCTGATCATCTTACGCTTGGTTTTGGTTATCGGGTGCAGCCCACCTAGTTGACCATGGAAAGCAGGTGCGGTTAAGTCGAAATCTACTTTACTGGATTCATCACTATTCTCGAATGCATCTTTTGATTCATTCCATTTGGTATCAGCGTGATTTTTAACTTCATTGACCAGAAGCCCGAAATCTTTTCTCAATTCTGCTGGGACTTCTGCTATGAGAGACATGGCATCTTTTAATTTGCCTTTTGTACCTAAAAAAGCAATCCTAAACTTCTCTACATCTTCCTTTTTCTCAATCTTATATTGAGATACTTCTTCTCTAAGTGCTTGAATTTTCTGTCTCCAATCCATGGATTTATCTATTTCAAATTAAATTCGTTTGAACTTTTTAGTGCTGCGTTTAAGGTACAAAGTTTGATTTTTTTTGGTAATTCTCAATAAAAAAATATTGTAATTAAAAATTAAAGTATAAATTTGCTTTAGATTTGAATAGAGTATTTATACTAAGTTCAAATTTTCTAAGAAAAAATCCAATATTCTTATTGTTCACCCACCCTTGAAGTTTATTCAATTTTTTATTTAAACCTATTTGTAAATCATAATTTCGTATGATAGAAAACCCAAATTTAGAGGAAGAAAACAAACCCAAAAGAAAACGTATAAATAAAGTGACAACAGAAGCTAATAAAGAAGCTGCTGATGTTAATTCTGAAGTCGTATCGGAGAAGATAGTTGTGAAAATAGATCAAGAGTCAAGCGGGAAGAAAAAACCAAAGAAAACAAAGCCTGCTAAAGGAGAAAGTGTTGAACCAACGCTTCTAGTAAAAGAGGAAGAAAAAGCTTCTTCTGAAGTTGAAGAAACAAGCGGTGCGGAAACGAAAGACTTAAGGGATCCAGAGATCACAGAAATGGACAATATGGAAGGCCTTCCTCAAGATGAAATGGTAGAAGAGGCAGAAGATAAGGTCAAACTCTCTGTAGAAGAAAAAAATCGCATACTCCAAGAACTCGATGGTAAAGTAGATGCAGAAGGTGTACTAGAAATAACCAACGAACAATTTGGGTTTTTGCGCTCAGCCCACTATCATTATTTGCCTTCACCTGATGATGTCTATGTATCCCCATCTCAGATCAGACTATTCGGTCTCAAAACCGGTGATACTATTGTAGGTCCTATTAGACCGCCGAAAGAAGGAGAACGTTATTTTGCCCTCCAGAAAGCGGTTTTAGTGAATGGTATGGCTGTAGAAGCAGTCAAGGACCGAGTTCCTTTTGAGTATCTCACTCCATTATTCCCATTCGAATCGCTAAAACTATCCATAGATAATGATCCTAAAAAAGTAACGGGTCGTATAATGGATTTATTCACTCCTATAGGAAAAGGTCAGAGAGGTATGATAGTTTCTCAGCCCAAAACCGGTAAAACAACCGTTCTGAAAGATATCGCTAATTCTATAGCCTACAATCACCCGGAGGTTTATCTCATGGTCTTACTTATCGATGAGCGACCTGAAGAGGTGACTGATATGCAGAGAAGCGTAAATGCAGAGGTGATAGCCTCCACCTTTGACGAACCAGCGGATAAACACGTCAAGATTTCGAATATTGTATTGCAAAAAGCTAAAAGATTAGTAGAGAGTGGACACGATGTAGTCATCTTATTAGATTCTATAACGAGACTAGCTAGAGCATATAATACGGTGGCGCCTTCTTCAGGAAAGGTTCTCTCAGGTGGTGTAGAGGCCAACGCTATGCAAAAGCCTAAGCAATTCTTTGGTGCAGCACGTAAAATCGAAAACGGAGGTTCATTGACAATTATTGCTACCGCCCTCGTAGATACAGGTTCTAAAATGGACGAAGTTATTTTTGAAGAATTCAAAGGAACGGGTAATATGGAGCTACAATTAGAAAGAAAACTTTCCAATAAACGTATCTATCCAGCCATTGATTTAGTACCATCGTCTACTCGAAGGGATGACTTATTGCAGCCAAAAGAAATTCATCAAAAAATGCAAATCCTTCGCCAGCAAATGGGTGACATGAATGCAGATGAGGCTATGCAATTCCTTCTTCAGCATATGCGAGGTACGAGCAGTAATGAGGAATTTTTCATTCGAATGAATAGTTAAGACTTTTAGTTGCTTTCATTTGGATTGCCAATATGAAATTTTACTATCTTAGCAATTGAAAATATCCGAATGAAGGCATTGTATAATATCCTCTTTTTATTACTACCACTTTTAAGTTTCTGTCAATCCTATGATAGTATTGAGGAGGAAATCATCGGTGCTAGACCTTCTAAATATGAGCTGTTTGTTAAGGCAAGATATTTACTTATCGAAGCTTTAGAGAAATCAGATAGCAGAGCGGTTCAAAAGTATGGCTCCTATCTGCTAAGGAAGAATACAGAAAATAAACAACTTAATCTAAGTGATGATGAATTAATTCTGCTAAATTTTGTTAGCCTAGACTTCAATTATATTCTTAACAATCTACAGACTAATCCAAATAATAATTACTATTTTAAATATCACTTAACCACGGAGTTGAGAAATTGCCTAGTTGTCTATTTAAAAGCTAATTATGTCAATGTGTTAAGTAAAATTTTTCTTTCTAATTTAAAAGAAGAAGAAAAGCATTTTTTGAAACTTTACTTAGGGCATCTTTTAAAAAATAATGATGATTTTTATATTATTGTAGATCTTGAAGATGAGCACATGCTTGCTAATTCTGCAAAAGAATTTATAGAAAAATTTCCAAGGTCTGCCTATGTTTATTATGTCCGTAGTTATATTTTACAGGAAAAGGTAGTAAGGAATTTTCAGTGGGGAGTTAAGTTAGGACTTGGATATGGTTTTTTAAGTGGAGACATTGCACAGAAATTAGACAATAGTTTAAATGGATTGATTGGATTTGAATTTTTTTATAGAAATTGGCGACTGAATCTAAACATACAATCACTTAATTCTAGAGCACTTACAACAATTGTAGGCAAAGACCTGACCTTAAATGCTGGTCAAGATGCCAATTATTTTGATTTTCATTTCAATATTGGTTATAATTTACTAAAGATTAAAAATATGTCTTTAGCTCCTTATATTGGCTTAGGATTTTCAAGATTAACTCACGAAAAGGCAAATAAAGATCAAGATCTACCCATAATTTATGATTTGACTCCTACTTTGAATACAGGTGTTCAGTACGATTATTACTTTGGAGAGATATTCCCCAATCGCTACGAAAGGTGGAATTATAGCGCATGGTTATGGGGAATTAATGCGAGATACCATATGACTAGTTTAACAGGGTTCGAAACAAAAGGTTTGTTACATGGACTAACTATTGGTCTTTCATTAAAGTCCAATTATAAACGCAGGATAGACTTTTGAACCTGTCTTACATTTTATTTTGACAGATTTTATGGTTAAACATTTCTAATCTGCCATTTTTGCCCCATTTTTATCAAATATTTATGAATTGCTGACAGATTAGCACTAAAAATGCTCTGGCATAGAATCTGATGTTTCTTATTGTAGAACTTAAAATAATTATATAACCATAAAATTTTAATCACATGAATGTAAAACCATTAGCAGACAGAGTGCTGGTTCAGCCAGCCGAAGCAGAAGAAAAAACAGCTTCAGGTATTATTATCCCTGATACAGCAAAGGAAAAACCGATGAGAGGTACAGTCGTAGCCGCTGGTCCTGGTAAAAAAGATGAGCCGACCACAGTGAAAGTAGGTGATACGGTACTTTATGGAAAGTATAGTGGAACTGAAATTCAGGTAGAAGGCAAAGATTACCTTATGATGAGAGAAAGCGATATTTTCGCTATTGTCTAACCATTATTCAAAATTCATAATTCAAAATTTAAAATTAGATAATATGTCAAAAATTATAAGTTATAACACAGAATCAAGAGATAAATTAAAAAGCGGTGTGGATCAGTTAGCCAATGCCGTAAAAGTAACCTTAGGCCCTAAAGGAAGAAACGTGGTTATCGAAAAAAAATATGGTGCACCACACATCACAAAAGATGGTGTGACTGTGGCTAAAGAAGTAGAATTGGAAGATCCAATCGAAAACATGGGTGCTCAGATGGTCAAAGAAGTGGCTTCTAAAACCAATGATCAAGCTGGAGATGGAACGACTACAGCTACAGTTTTAGCACAGGCTATTATCACTCCAGGTTTGAAAGCGCTAGTAAGCGGTGCGAATCCAATGGATTTGAAAAAAGGAATCGACTTAGCTGTGAGCAAAGTAGTAGGTCATTTGAAAGAAAATTCTCAAACAGTAGGTGATGATAACGATAAAATCAAGCAAATAGCAACTATTTCTGCTAATAATGATTCAGAAATAGGCACACTTATAGCAGAAGCTATGGCTAAGGTGAAAAAAGAAGGTGTGATCACAGTAGAAGAGGCAAAAGGAACTCAGACAGAAGTGAAAGTGGTAGAAGGAATGCAGTTTGATAGAGGCTATATCTCTCCATACTTCATAACAAATTCTGAGAAAATGGAAGCAGATTTAGACAATCCGTATATCCTTATCACCGATAAAAAGATTTCTACGATGAAGGATATCCTTCCTATTTTAGAAAAAACGGTTCAGACTGGCAGACCTATGTTAATCATTGCGGAGGACTTAGAAGGTGAAGCGTTGACTACTTTGGTATTAAATAGACTGAGAGGTACATTGAAAATAGCTGCTGTCAAGGCACCAGGCTTCGGTGATAGAAGAAAAGCTATGTTAGAAGACATCGCTATCTTGACAGGTGGTACTTTGATCAACGAAGAAAGAGGCTTCAAACTAGAGTCTGCGGAATTAGATATGTTAGGCTCTGCGGAGAAAGTAACTATCGATAAAGACAATACCACTATCGTCAATGGTTCAGGTAAATCAGATGATATCAAAGCTAGAGTAGCGCAAATCAAAGCTCAGATTGAAACAACTACTTCTGATTATGATCGCGAGAAATTGCAAGAGCGTTTGGCTAAACTATCTGGTGGAGTAGCTGTACTCTATGTAGGTGCTGCGACAGAGATGGAGATGAAAGAGAAAAAAGATAGAGTAGATGATGCATTAGCTGCTACGAAAGCGGCTGTAGAAGAGGGCGTCATCCCAGGTGGAGGAGTAGGTTATATCAGAGCATTGGATGCTTTAGCGAAATTGAAAGGTGACAACGAAGACCAACAAACAGGAATCGAAATTATCAGAAAAGCCATTCAATCTCCATTGAGACAGATTTGTGAAAATGCAGGCGTCGAAGGTTCGGTAGTCGTCAATAAAGTGATCGAAGGTAAGGCAGATTTTGGTTACAATGCTAGAGAAGATAAATACGAAAATCTTTATAAGGCAGGTGTCATCGATCCAGCGAAAGTAGCAAGAGTAGCATTGGAAAATGCAGCTTCTATTGCGGCTATGCTTTTGACTACGGAAGCAGTTATCGTTGAAAAACCGAAAGCTGAAGAACCACACGCTCATGGTATGCCAGGTGGTGGAATGGGCGGAATGATGTAACCCAATCTCGCATTCAAAATTTTCTAAACAATTTTGAATGCATAGAGTGGGTTATACCGTGCTAGTTTTTGTTTCTCACGTATGTGAGATTACAAAAACTTATACGGTATAAAACCAATCCAATAAAATACAAACTATAAACCCGATAGAGCAATCTGTCGGGTTTTTGCTTTATGTATTTTCTGTCTTCTTTACGAACCTTTGTGATATAGTTATTTCAAAAAGTTCCACTAAGTAAACACGAAGTTTCACTAAGAAATTTATCTAACTAATAATTTTACTAAATCAAAATTTCATGATAATCCCTAATGGACAATGATCGCTATGTTTAGCTTCAGGTAGAATAAATGCCTCTTTCAAATGATCTTTCAATGATTCTGTAACAGAAACATAGTCTATCCTCCAGCCTTTATTTTCAAGTCTTGCAGAGGGAAAGCGCGCTGTCCACCACGTATAAGCATGCAATAAATCCGGGTGCAGTAGTCGTAGGCTGTCCACCATACCACTGGCGAACCATTTCGTCATCCAAGCGCGTTCTTCTGGCAAGAAACCTGAAGTTTTTTGATTTGTTTTGGGACTATGTATATCTATTTCTGTGTGAGCTATATTATAATCTCCCAATACTATGAGTTTAGGATATTTCTTCTTCATCTTTTCTATAAAGTCAAAATAATAATCTAAAAACTCAAATTTTAATTGCTGTCTTTCATCTCCTGAAGTTCCTGAAGGGAAATAAGTATTGATTAAAGTAAAATTATCGTATACAGCAACTAATGTTCTTCCTTCCTTATCAAAAAATGCATGCCCCATTCCTTCGATGATTTCTTTAGGCTTTGTTTTCGAAATAATACCTACCCCACTATAGCCTTTCTTCTCAGCACTCAACCAATAAGTATGATAACCTAAATCTTGAATTGCCTTCTCATCGATATCCTCTTTATTTGCTTTCAATTCCTGAAAACCAAGAATATCAGGATTTTCACTTTTAATGAAGTCAACAAGACCTTTCTTCATGGCGGCACGAATGCCGTTTACATTGTAGGAGAGAATTTTCATTTTTATTTGCCACAAAGGCACTAAGTTTATTTTAATTTACAAATCTACTAAATTATTTAATTTCTCCCATTTAAGCCCTTTAAGAAAATCCGTAGTGCGCTTACTAAACTCTTCAGAAGTTAGTCCTTTTTTAAACTCTTGATCAAAATTGAACTTTCTAGGGGTTTGCCATATCTTTCAGAAGCTTAATGGTTTCAGTATCTTCCAAAGATTCTACCCATTCTATTATTTTCTTTTTTTCTATTAAAACGTCCATAGTCAAAAATTATATTCAAATTTAGGAGGTTTTACTTAGTAAATCAAATATGATTAATAGAATTTTAACGCCCTCTTCAACCCACTTATAATACACGTAGCTAATATGGCACCTAGAGTAGCTAAGAACATATCCTTCTGAGCATCCCAGACATCACCTTGTGTTCCCAGATAAGCCATGCCTTGCTCTGGGAAAAATACATCAGCTACTGCCCACTCTACGAGTTCATATATACCACTGAAAGATAAAGTGATTTCAATAGGTAAAAGCCATCCTACCCAAGTAGGAAACTTAAACCACGAAATAAAAGCCTCTCGCATAGGATAAGCCAATAAAAATCCGAAACTAAAATGTACAATTCTATCATAGTGATTGCGCTCAAAGCCAAGCGCATCTTTTAACCAATAGCCAAATGGATTCTCCGCATAAGTGTATTTCGAACCGTAGATATGAAGACAAATATAAACTGTAAAAAGCACAAAACTCAAATCAGAAAATTGGTATTTTTTATTGTTCCAAATGATGAGAATTAATGAAATAATAACGAGAAAATTTTCCAGAATCCAGTTCTTAAAATCCGTAGTGCCGATAAGCGTAGATGCCCAGATGGTCAAGAATATAATACTGCAAACCCATAGAATTTTATTTTCTTTAAATGGAATGCGATAGTTTGAAAGAGAGTTGGTAAAAGACATAAATTAATTTTGAGTTATAAGTTATAAGTGACGGTTGCAATAATTTTCAGTCATAGTTTTTATTAATGGAAAATAAAAGTCTTTAGGTTACATTTTTTCATCGCCACGTTATCATATCAGCATATCGTTAAATCATCACATCGTCAAATCATTAAACAATTTTCAAATTGGCACATTTTCAAATTAAATCTTCCAACTCGTCCCTTCCTTCCCATCTCTCAGCTCTATTCCAGCTTGATTGAGATAATCTCTAATTTTATCAGAAGTGGCAAAGTCTTTTTTCTCTCTACTATCTTTTCTTATCTCTATTACTAAATTCATCAAATGCTCCATAGCCTGTGATTGATTATTTACATTGGATTCAAAATTGATTCCAAGTACTTGTATAAAATAGCCCTGTATGATATCGTTGATTTTAGAAATATCATCTTGATCTGCTTTTAGATCCTTACTATCTATTTTATTAATAATAGTCGCCAATTCGAATAATTCAGCAATGAGTTTTGATGTATTGAAATCATCGTTCATCGCAGCAGCGCAGTTTGATTCCACTGCTGCGATAGCTTCTTTACAATTGGAGCTATCGTTTGTATTTAGTTTACTGACTTTCCCAAAAGCCTCTGTCAATCTTTCATAACCTTTCTCAGCAGAAAGAAGAGCATCGTTGGAGAAGTCTAAATCGCTTCGATAATGCCCCATCATCATAAAAAATCGAACGACATTGGCACTAAAAGGTTTAGAGAAAATATCAGATGTGCCGTCCAAAATCTCAAATGGTAGAAAATAATTTCCCAAAGACTTACTCATTTTCTGACCATTGACATTAAGCATATTGGCATGCATCCAATAGCGAGCAGGATTTTTCATGCCAGCGCCGCAGCTTTGTGCCACCTCATTCTCATGATGAGGAAATTTTAAATCCATACCACCTCCGTGGATATCAAATTGCTCCCCGAGATATTTGGTGCTCATAGCGGTACATTCAATATGCCATCCTGGATTGCCATCGCCCCATGGACTTCTCCATATCTGCATATCCTCAGGCTGTGCCTTTTTCCATAGTGCAAAGTCAGCTGGATTTTTCTTTTCATTCTGACCATGTAGCTCACGAGATTCCACAAGAAGTTCATCTACTTTTCGACCACTAATTATACCATACGCATTGGATTTGATATATTTTTCTACATCAAAATAAACTGCCCCATTGCTGACGTAGGCGTAACCATTAGCGATTATCTTCTCTATGATTTCAATCTGCTCTTGTATATGCGCTGTCGCTGTAGGCTCAATACTTGGTCTCAAAAGATTATAAGCTCTCTGAATTTCTTGAAACTTAGAATTATATTTATAGACAATTTCTAAAGATTCCATTTGCTCGGCACGCGCTGCTATCCCAATACTATCTTGTTCTTGGCCTGCGCTATTTGTAATATGCCCGCAATCGGTAATATTTCTTACGTATTTTACTTTATATCCTAGATACAAAAAATAACGATATATCATATCAAAATTTATAAAGCTTCGTAGATTGCCCATGTGTGGTTCACTATATAATGTAGGTCCACATACATACATGCCTACCTTGCCTAGAACCAATGGTTCAAACTTCTCTTTTTTTCCTGTCAGTGTATTGTATATAAAAAGTTCTGTCATATTTTATTGTTTGATTTTATAAAAACTATAAATACCTTGATTATATAATGGTTGAATTTGTTCTTTATATTTTGCGAAATGCATGGTATCGCTCATTTTGGTTATGATATAATTAGGATAAGGGCTCTTGGCATAACTCGCCAGACTATCTAACTCAAAATTTTGGTTTAATATCAGTGCACTATCAGAGTAAAATTTAGGTATGAAACTGATGCCTCCAAAGTAATGATAGTAGGCTTTTTCATTTTTATTGTTTGTGACGAATTCTACTTGCGGACCTTGTGTCCATTGCTCTAATTTAGGTACATAATATAATAATAACGCATTATTCAATATCAGACACCCAACGAATAATACTATAAATCCAAAAGTTTTTCTTTTTCTATAAACAAGCAACAAAAAAGAAATCGAAAATAAAAGGAAAAAACAAATCCCGAAAATGATTTCAAGATTCTCCCATGGGTAGTGCGAAGTGAGAGCTAGATGTAGAGTATCTTCATGAATATAGTTTTCTAGTATGTCAATATTCGCTCGTGACAATGGCAGTATAATTAGACTTGCTGTCCAGATGGTGGCTCCTATCGCATAAAGTATATATGTTATTTTTTTAATTGGCTGACCTTCTTCAAGTATATATCGAATGCTATACGCAGCTAGAAAGGAAATAGGGAAATAGGCTAAAACGGAATAGTGGGCAAGTTTGATTTTAAAAAGCGACACTATGATGAGCACAATTATAAGGCAACTAACCATAGATAGTCTAAATATTTTTTGAATCGCAGACTCATATGATTTTATTCTTAGCGAGTTCAAAGCAAAAATACTTGCCGGAAAACATCCTAGAAGCAGTATAATAAATTGAAATGAAATTCGATGTGTCCAGGTTGCCTTACTTAAATTAAGTGTTTCCCATTGGTAATTGAAAAACGACTTTAGATAGAGATTCCCGTGCCATTTATACTCTATCCCAACCCAAATTAAAATAAATAATATAAAATAGAAGGTCCATTTCAAGATATTGAAGTAACCAAAGCCATATTTAGCACTGGAAAATAAAAAAACTAACCAATAGGTTAGTAAAATGACTATGTACCCTTCAATACCTTTGGTCATAAAGGCACCAACTGCAGCAAAAAAACTATAAAATAGATTGGAAAAAATTTCTTTTTTTCTATAAAATTTTTCTCCGCTTTCTTGTCTGGCTTCAATAACACGTACTAAATTATAGATACTCAAATAAATGAAAAAGCAAAACCATGGTTCAGCTAATCCAGATCGATGATACAGCTGTGGGAGAAGCATTGAAATATAAATCATAGCCCACATTAGTCCGAAATTGGAAGAATAAATTCGTTTACCATTTTTATATAATGTCAATACCACAAGAATAGCGCAAATAGCATTCGGTAATCTGGCTGCATATTCTTTTATACCTAAATACTTAAAAGAAACTAGCTGTAACCAAAAAAAGAATGGGGGCATTTCTAAGAAATAATTGCCATTGAGCCAAGGCTGAAGCACTTCATCTCTCATGAACATTTCCTTGGATACGGAGGCAAGGATGGTCTCATCCCAGTCAAATAAATTGACTTCACCTATGAAGGGAAAGTATATCAATCCGCATAGGAGGAATAAAAAACTTAGCCGAGATAAATTGTAAAAAAAGTTCACATACTATTATTTTGGAAGTTTGGCTATTGTCCACTTTCGTCTGCGCAGATAGTTAAAGACTATGGCAAATAAAATTACAAGACCTAAAGGTAAAATGAGATTCAGCATTTTCCATTTGCTTCCTTCTGTCTTAGTTCGCTTAGCATCAAGCTGCCTAACTTTTATTTCTTTATTTCTAGTAGCTAAAAGATTATTAGGATCTATCAGATATTCGATACAATTTAATACAAAGTCTTTATTGGCGAATGTTTGACGACTGTACTGCTCAAATCCTAACGGATATATTTCCCCTTTACTCGAAACATGATTTCTGAGAATATCTGCATCGGATAGAATTATCATTTTGTTTTCTACACTCATTTCTTTCGGGGCTTGACCAGCCTCCGTTATTTTTTTGACGAAATCAATGCCTAATTGATTTTTGTAGGCAGATGTGAATTTTCCTTCGAGTAAAACACCGCATGGAAGATGTGGTTGTTTGAAGTATTTAAAATCTGGCTTGTCTTTGACAGCAGATAAATGTACTCGCGCAGGTTCTGGAATTGCTCTTCCGTATTGTGATGTAGAAAGAATGATTGTTTTTTTAATGTCGTTTTGTATCAGGTCAATACTAGATGAAAATTGCGCAAACACAGGATCTAAATTTTTCCCAATAGGATGCTCCAGAGAGGGAGTTAACAGCGGGCTATAGAGCCACGGAAATAGGAGAGGCTCTTTGGTAGCTTCATCTAATATCGGAATGGGAGCGCTCTGCTGTCCGTCTTGAACAAGATTTTTATTAACACGGACACCATACGTAAACAATATATCTTCTAAATTTAAATCTAATCCATGGGCTAAAAACATATTAGCATCGTTTCTTAAATAATCCATGCGAGCATCCATCGCATCTATTGCCCATAATATTTTTCCACCTTTCATGACGTATTGATCTAGGCGGTATTTTTCTACATCAGCGAATGGTTTTTGAGGACCCGCTATTATTAATAAATCCGTCGTTTGTGGAAACCAAGAACCAAGGCTATCCCCTTGTTTACTTAATACTTTCTGCTTGACGTCATAAAAGTTGACCTCATAGTTGTTTTCAGTAAGTATATTCGCTAGATCATTTAATTCTTGAGGCATAAGTTCTCCATGTCCTTGCATGATACCTATGGTATAAACCTTGTCGTCGGTTAGTTTTTTTAAGGCATTCGCTATTTTATATTCCAGTGAAATGATAGAATTGTTCAGAGCGTACTCTGGTGCGTAGCCGACTTGATTCTCCAAAATTTGTACTGGCCATGATTTCCCATTGACACTGACTTGTAGACAAGGGAAAATGAGTTGCTCTTTAAATCCATCCTCTTTTTTAACCCTTAACTGGGTAGGCATAAGCCCTTTGGAAATGAGCTCTTGTTGAATTTTAATTCTTTCATCCTCATTCGTGGCATTTTTGACCGGATTGATAAATTCATATTGAATTTTTCCACCACTTTCGCTATTCATTTCTTTGAGAACATCTTCAGTCGCATTTCTCAATCGTAAAAAACCTGAAGGAAGATCTTCTCCATCTAGGTAGATTTTAATATAGGCTTTGTGTTTCGTTTTATCCAAAAGATTTATTGTAGAATCACTCAAAGAGTATCGACCTTCTGAGGTTAAATCAAAACGTTTATATAAAAAAGATGCAATAAAATTGACGAGGACAATTATGGCTATGACCATAGCTAATCGAATCCACAAAGTCTTTTTATCTAGTTTTTGCATTGCTAAAGACGCTTTCGTTAATATAAAAGCATAAATATATCCGTTTTTAAGTAAAACTTGGTGTTCATATTATAGTTTTTAAAGGATTTTAAGGTCTAATTCCTTATCTTTATTGTACTTTTTGTTATGAGAAAATATAATGAAGTATGACTAGAAGACTACTAAATAAATTTTTAGGACTATTATTTCTATCCTTTTTTTGGATAAATCTTAATTCTCAAGACAGCCTCTACTTTGAAAATTTAACTTCTAAGGAAAAATATGTCTTAATCGTCGGGATAGAAAATGTGCTGAAATTTGACCCCAGTATCGACAATATCCTTTTTAATGCAGTGAATATATTGAAGAATGGTGCTAATTTTAAAATAAGACCAAATCAAGCTGGTCCTGTTACTGTCATGTTATTTAGTGGAACTGTTATGAAAGGCAGCATAGATTTTGATGCCAAGATTAATAAAATAGATTTACAAAAGAACTTAGACCCTAAGGTGCGGCTGGGCTCACTTCCTGGAGGCGGTAAGATTAGTGCTTATGATTTACTGAACAATTCATCATTGAAAATTTACACTGGCGATATAGTATCTACCACTCAAAAAATAGTTTCATTCCATCTTACCTACATCCCAAAGAAAGGCGATATTATAGAAGCTGAGCATAACTCAGCAGAACTAAATAAGGCTATTATAGAGTCAATTAAACAGTCCAAATCTGGCGATGTGCTATTAATAGAAAATGTAAAGGTCTTAAGCCCAGATAGCACAATGCGAAGAATACCCGGACTTTCTTATCAAATAAAATAGAGCCTTAGAATAGTTTGACTAGATTAGAAGAATTTATAAAACATAAACTTACGTTAAGGGTATTTTTACTTGTCAGTTTTTTTGTTATTACACTGCCTATCTTGTTTAGTTTTCACTATTTATTATTTGGTGAGAAAACAAATGGGGTAGTAACTGGAAGCTTTTCCATGGAATTTGGAAAATCAAATTATACGGTTAGCCAAATTGAATATTCAGTAGGAAACCATAATTATAGTTTTAATGGACCAAAGAACTTAATTTTTGATGAAGGTGAAATAGTAGAAATATACTATATGAAAAACAATCCTCAAAATGCTACTTTGGCGAGCGCAATATATTTTTATTTTAGGTCTTCAGGGATAAATGTGCTCTGTACTATTTTTTTAATATTCTGGATGGCAATATTCTTCACCTATGGTGTGCGCAATCATTAGCGTTTTTTTTATGAATAGTTCCACTAAAATATATTATTTTGCGCTTTTAAACTCATTTTATGTCATCAACTGCGGTGGATTTCCAGTTAAAAAATAAAGTCAAATTAGTTACGGCGGCTTCACTCTTTGATGGACACGATGCTGCTATCAATATTATGCGGCGTATTATCCAATCTAAAGGTGCTGAGGTCGTTCACCTAGGGCATAATAGAAGTGTAGCAGAAATAGTAAATACAGCCATTCAGGAAGATGCCAATGCCATAGCTATTACTAGCTATCAAGGGGGACATATCGAATTTTTTAAATATATGTACGACCTTTTAAAAGAACATGGTTGTGGTCATATAAAGATTTTTGGAGGAGGAGGGGGGACCATACTACCGACAGAGATAGAGGAGTTACATGCATATGGTATAGCTAGAATTTATTCTCCTGATGACGGTCGCGCTATGGGGCTTGAGGGTATGATTATTGATCTTTTGTCCAAATGTGATTTTCCGACAGGTGCACCAGAAAGTTATCTTGAGTATAAATCCAAAGATGATTTTATAAAAGGATTTCAAAATTGTGATGCTAAACTATTAGCTAAACTCATCTCTACAGCTGAAAATTTTCCTGAGTGTCTAGAAAAAGATTTGAAAAAGTTCCTGCCAGACTCTGACAAGGTCGCAAAGTCAATGGTCACAAAGTGCCCTGTGCTGGGTATTACAGGTACTGGTGGAGCTGGTAAGTCTTCCATGATAGACGAAATAGTTCGCAGATTTCTGTTTGAATTTGAAGATAAAAAAATAGCCATTCTCTCTGTAGATCCATCGAAACGTAAGACTGGAGGAGCATTACTAGGCGATAGAATTCGGATGAACTCTATCAATAATGAACGAGTCTTTATGCGTTCATTAGCTACAAGACAGAGCAATTTGGCTCTTTCAAAATACGTACAGGCAGCAGTGGATATTCTTAAATATGCAAACTTCGATCTGATAATTTTGGAGACATCTGGTATAGGACAGAGTGATACAGAGATAGTAGATCACAGCGACGTGTCGATGTATATCATGACACCAGAATTCGGCGCAGCTAGTCAGCTTGAAAAGATTGATATGCTAGATTTTGCAGATATCGTAGCTGTGAATAAATTTGACAAACGTGGAGCCCAAGATGCATTGAGAGACGTGAAGAAACAAATCCAACGCAACTTAAATCATTGGGATAAGGATCCAGATACAATGCCAGTATATGGCACTATCGCGTCTCAGTTCAATGATCCAGGAACCAATGAACTTTTTATAAATCTCATGAGAGTGATTTCAGAGAAATGGGCAGCGAAGGTGGCGGCAAATAGTCAGAAAAACTAGTATTTCTTATTGTTTTTCTTTTCTCTTTTCTCCTCTTTCTTCTCTTTTGCCGTTTTTACTGGTTCTTTCTTGACTTCTTTTTTTACGTCTTTTGATTTTGCCATATAGATACCAAAATTTATACTTTACGAACAAAGTTAGTGAAAATAATACCAATAGCTGTTTTAAAATAGTTCAACCTATTTTAAAACTTTGCTATGGTAAATGCCGTAGCAGTATTTGTTTAGTGCAATGCGCTATGCGAAATTGGACTAATACGCTTACGGTATAAAGAATCAAGATGAAAGTTATTTTTCCTTATTACTAAACTCTATTTTGTAGAGTACCCATGCAAAACCAAGTACTAAATGACCTATAATGACACTGAAAATAACGAATTCAAAATTGCTCATAAATTATGATAGATTACCGAACAAAGTTAATAAGTAGAAATCCCGTAATACGTTTAAAAACCCAAAACTGTGATCCTTGGCACAGAAAAATTATCCTTCTTTATGACAGCAGCTGTGTACTTCTTCTTTCTCGGTGTCATAGGCTGGGCTGATATAAGGAATACCTAAATTGAGTCCTCTGAGAATAAGCAATATCCCTACGATGACGAGTAAGTAGGTATAAATATGATTGAAAAAAATCTTGGCTTTTTCGGGCAGAAATCTATAAAAATAAATGACGCTGGTCAAAGCAGGTATAGTTCCTATCCCAAATCCTATCATAAATAAAATACTATCTGATACATGACCAGTAGCTATGGATGCCGCTGCCGCTGCATATACAAAGCCACAAGGTAAAAAACCATTTCCTATACCTGTAAAAAGCATTTTTAGAGCGGATTTCTCTTGAACAAGCAATGAAAAAAATCTCGTAAGAGGAAGAATTTTTGAACTGAAAGTACTAGAAAATGTCTTTGTATTTATCTTGTTCCATACGAAAAATAGAATAAAACTAATGCCAACTAATATAGAAAGCTTTTGCTGCGATAGAAAGAGATGAAACGTCTGTCCTACTCCTCCAAATAGAATTCCTATAAGCACATAAGAAATAATTTTTCCTATATAATAAACAAACTGATAGTAAATGCTCGGCTTGTGTGAGCTTCCAATTTTATGAATACTCATAACCAAAGGGCCACACATACCTATGCAGTGCATCGAACCCATAAAACCCATAGCTAAGCCGAGAAGAATGTACATATAATTAGTGGTCAGTTGTCAGTGAGCAATGGATAGTAGTAAGTTTAAAGTGTAAAGTTGCTAGTCGCAGTGAACAGTCGCAGTGATTGGTTTGTAGTCTTTTAATTTGAGTGTTGGGGATAAAATGTAATTGTACAATCTTTAAACTTTCTACTTTAAACCTTCAACTAGTAAATCACCTTCGTAAAAATAACTCTTACTATCACTTTCCCAATTTAGTTTGATATGATAAAGGCCTTTTTGAATTTTAGATTTATCTATTTTGGTTTCTTCTTGTAGGATTTGCAAGGTATTGTCTGCAGAAGCTTGATCCATTTTTATCATGCGAAGTTCTCCGTTTTTTATATTGCTTGCTGCTGGGCGTGGTAGCTTTAGATACAAAAAATTCAGCGAGTCTGCTAGTATAAATTCGTTTAGTAGTGGCTTTAAATTTGATTTAGCATCTATGATTTGTTGATATTTGACTTCACGGTCATAATAGTTATCTTCGATCATTTCATTGGATTGTCTGAATGCGATGTAAACCATGCCTAGCATAGTAGCTATAAATGCGATAATGACGATAGTGAGTCCTTTGCCCCAGTTCATATATTTAAGTTTAAAGTTGAAAGTGAAAAGTTGAAAGTATAAATTATTGTGTTTGAAAGTATCAATAATATTAAAAATTAAGCATTATAAATTCAACATTAATATGGTCCATAGAAATTTGTTTTGGATTTATCTAATTCTTTTTGATTCTTATCTTCCAAAACTACTTCTATTTTAGTATTTCGCTTCTTTATTTGATTTTTATGCGTATAAACCCAGAAGTAATACTCCGTCACAGCCTCTTTTTTGAGAACTAATTCTTTATTTCCTACCACTTTCACTCTTCCGGCTATCTTGTTTACCTTAAACTGAAATGGGAGATCATAATTGTTTTTATTGATAATTTTTATAAGATAATAATTCGACAAGGTATCTGTATCTACTTCCTGATATAGTTGACCCCCTACCCTATTGAGATAACTCGATACGGAAGATCTGGTGAAGATTAGTGTGAGCAATATGCCAGCTAGAATGGTGAGTAAGATAGTATAAGCCTTGACACGGGTAGTAAATTTAAAACCTTCTTTCTTCTCTATATTTTCTTTAGAAGCAAAGCGGATAAGATTTCTTTCAAAACCAAATTTATCCATAATCTCATTGCAGGCATCAATACAGGCGGTACAGCCTACACATTCCATTTGCAAGCCATTACGTATGTCGATACCTGTAGGACAGACATCTACACATTTATGACAGTCTACGCAGTCTCCACCTTGGCGTTCACGATTTTTGCTGTAGCGCTCTCTGGTTTCGCCACGCACATAATCATAGGCGACCTGCATGGTATTGTTGTCAAACATGACCCCTTGCAGTCTGCCATAGGGACAGATAGTGGTGCATACTATTTCCCTTACAAAATAATAGACTGAGAAAAATAGAAAAGTAAAAAATAATAAACCTAGGAATAGAAGAATATGATCCGATAAGGGTTCAGACAGTATTTTTAAAACCTCATCTACCCCCAATATATAGGATAAAAAAGTATGTGCTATTAGGAAAGAGACTAGAAAGAAAATAACTATTTTCAATACTCGTTTACGTATTTTTTCAGCATTCCACTCCATTTGATGAAGTTTTTGTTGCTGCATAGGATTGCCATCGATCCACCATTCTATCTTACGAAACACAAATTCCATAAATATAGTTTGCGGACAAATCCAACCACAAAAAACCCGTCCATAAATAACGGTGAATAGGATAATAAATATGAGAAATGTAATCATGCCAAAGGCAAATATGTAAAAATCTTGCGGCCAAAACGGCTTTGAGAAAATGACAAACTTACTCTCGATTATATTGATCATCAAAAAAGGCTGACCATCAATTTTGATAAATGGCATGATGAAAAACGCTAGGAGATAAATAGCCGCTAGAATACTTCGCCAGTTATAAAATTTTCCACTAGGCTTCAGGGCATAGATCCACTTTCGTTTACCATCAATGGTAACTGTGCTTACCGTGTCACGATAGGTCTCTGGTTTCAAAAATTCACTTCCATTGTCACTATTATCCATATCTCTTTTTTTCAAAAAAAAATACTGAGAGCAATTTTCAATCTACTCCCAGTATTTCTTTACATATTTCTTTTAAATTATTTAGTTGCTAAAGCGGTACTGTCTTTTACTGTGCTGTCTGCAGGTGCAGCATTGGTCGCAGCCGCTGCCATAGAGCATGGGCTACCTTCTGCTGCTTTAGGAGTTGCAGGTTTGGTGCCATGAAGACTCTTGACAAAGCTAGCCAATTGAGTAATTTGCTTATCGTTAAAGATGGAGCCCCATGCTTGCATACCTTTGCCTTTGGTTCCACCATATTTGATAGTCTTATAAATATCCTTATCTGCACAGCCTAGTACCCAATTGTCATCCGTAAGGTTTGGACCTTGCAATCCACCGCCATCTGCTAGGTGACAAGCAGCGCAGTTGGCAGCAAATAATTTCGCACCTTCAGCGATATCTGCTTTATCCATGGTTAAAACCAAATTATTTTCATCGACTGATGACCCTGCAGTTTTTAAATACTGTTGGTGAGCTAACTCAGCTGCCTCTACTTCTTGCGTATATTCTTCGGCTGAAAGTGGTAGTGAGCTTTCGATATGATACAGATACATATACACTACTGCAAATAGAACACATGCCACAAATGCTGCGGTAAACCAAGCTGGAATATTGTTGTCCAATTCACGAATACCATCGTAATTGTGACCTGTATCTATTCTTTCCTCTTCTTCTCGAGTGCCAAAGTTATTCATCTTATTCCACCATTCTACAAACCAGCTCTTAGCTTCTAGCTTTTCTTCGCCTTTACCTTCAAACAGTTCAAATTGATTAAATAATAATTTACCAAAGAACGCGAGAACAAAAGCTTCTAGAATAATTACTAGAATAAGAAACCAACGCAAGAAATTGAATCCATCGAAATACGAAGGAGTGGCCGTGTTATTCTGAGCTGATAGTATAGCAGGCAGTGATAATAGGACTACCCATATTGCTGAGTTCAACTTGTTGTTTAGTTTATTATTCAAATAATGCTTCAATGACCAATTGAATATTCGACTAAAGTAGAAAATAGGAATTAGCAAAACTATAGCAATGAGCAAAAGCATTTTGTCTATTATGCTGATACTTTCCCATAGGCCAGGTTCTGCCACCTCACTCGCTGCCCCTTGGGCAAACATAGTCATTGAAGCTATGCCTAAAAGGAGGCTGACGCTTATTTTTTTTACGTTATTATACATATTGAATTAGATTTTAAGATGATTGATTGGAAGAATGATTGTCTTTCTCGTTATGACCAAAAGGTAGGTTGGCGATATAGTTCACTTTATTTTTATCCATAAAGAAAACCCAGACGAGAACTCCTACGAAAAACACTACGAATAGCAATAAGGAGATAATCGGATATATTGATACTCCTGCTATTTCCACTAAATAATTTGACATTTTCATGTTCGATAGATTTAATAGTTATAGATAAATTTATTTCTCGTTTTTGATATCTGTTCCTAAACGCTGTAGATAGGCTATCAGCGCTATGATTTCTTTATTGGGATCAGCAGCTATTTTATCTTGCTTTAGGTTAGCTACAATTTCACCAGCTTGCTTCTCTAGGTCTGCATTAGCCTGTGCCTCATAATTATCAGGATAAGGTACGCCGAGATTTCGCATGGTGTGAATCTTAGAAGCTGTTGTTCCTTTGTCTATATCATTATCAAAGAGACTTGGATAGGTAGGCATTATAGAGCCACTAGCCATAGACTGAGGGTCTAGCATGTGATTGAAGTGCCAGCTATTCGGTCTCAATCCACCTTCGCGTGCTAAATCTGGTCCTGTACGCTTACTTCCAAATTGGAACGGGTGGTCGTAAACAAACTCACCTGCTTTGGAGTATTCGCCATATCGCTTCACTTCATATCGGAATGGTCGTATCATTTGTGAATGACAATTGTAACAACCTTCTCTTATATAAATATCTCTACCTTGCAATTCAAGAGGAGTGTATGGTTTCACACTGGCTATGGTAGGTACATTTGATTTTACTAGAAAAGTAGGTACAAATTCTACAATACCACCAATAAGAATCACGACTAAAGCAGTACCTAACATAAGCATTGGTTTACGCTCAAATATATTGTGCCAATGAACTCCCGCCGCTGGGGTATAATCCTTTGCCAATGCTGGAGCTTCTGCTTCCTCACTCGCTACGAATTTTCCGCTAGCACATGTCTTGATGAGATTGTAAATCATAAGTACTACACCAGCTAAATACAAGGTGCCACCCACAGCACGCATAATGTAGAATGGAAGTACGCTCTGCACAGCATCCATAAACTGATACTGAAGTTGACCTTCAGGGGTGAAAGACTTCAACATAAAATAGGTTCTGAATGCTGACCAATACATAGGGATAGCATAGATAATGATACCTAAAGTCCCTATCCAGAAGTGTGTAGAAGCCAGTTTGGTAGAATATAGTTTGGTATTGTACATTCTAGGGAATAGCCAATACATAACCGCAAAGGTCAAAAATCCATTCCAACCTAAGGCGCCAATATGCACGTGACCTACTGTCCAGTCGGTATAGTGTGATATCGCATTGACATTTTTCAAAGATAGCATAGGACCTTCAAATGTAGCCATACCATAGCAGGTAATTGCTACCACCATAAATTTTAATACAGGGTCAGAAGCGACTTTATCCCAAGCTCCTCTCAAAGTAAATAAACCATTGAGCATACCACCCCAGCTAGGAAGGATAAGCATAACGGAAAATACTGTTCCTAATGACTGTGCCCAGTCTGGAAGCGCAGTATAAAGTAAGTGGTGAGGACCTGCCCATATATACAAGAAAATCAATGTCCAGAAGTGAACAATACTCAATCTATATGAATATACCGGACGCTCAGCTGCTTTTGGAAGGAAATAATACATGACACCTAAGTACGGCGTAGTCAAGAAAAATGCTACCGCATTGTGTCCATACCACCATTGTACTAATGCATCTTGTACTCCAGCATAGAGTGAATAACTTTTCAATGCAGTAAACGAAATAGGAAGTTCAAAAGAATTGACAATATGTAGCACCGCTACAGTAACCCAAGAGGCTATAAAAAACCACACAGCCACATACATATATCGCTCTCTTCTCGTCAGGATAGTTCCGAACATATTGACTCCAAATACAACCCAAATAAGCGTAATCCAGATATCCAATGGCCACTCCAGTTCAGCATATTCTTTACCCGTTGTATACCCAAACAGAAGCGTCACAGCCGCCATGACTATAAGCAATTGCCAACCCCAAAAGTGTATGTTGCCTAAAGCGCGGCTCCACATAGGTGTCTTGAGTACTCGAGGCAAAGCATAGTAAATAGCGGTAAAAATACCATTACCAACAAATGCAAAAATAACGGCATTTGTGTGTACCGGTCTCAATCTCCCAAATGCCAAATGAGGAAAATAATCCGAGAAATTGAAGAAGGGATGAATAAGCTGGATGGCAGCTATCAAACCAAGAAGCATGCCTACGAAGCCCCAAAAAATGGTAGCTTGCGCAAACATCTTGGGAAGTCGATTGTCATAATGAAATTTTTCTACTTGCATAATTGAAAATTTGATTTAGGTGATAAATTTTTTATTTAATTATTTTTAGTTGGGTTTATTTCTTTAGTAGATATAGAATCTTCAAAGAGTATTTTCTGAGAAGGACCATAGGTGTCGTCAAACTGACCAGATTTTACATTCCATATAAAGGCTATTAGAAAACCTCCAGAGATAATAAAACTTGCGACCATGAGCATTAAGAGTATTTCCATAATTTATTTTTTAAAATTTTTCTATGATAATATTCTGTCATTATTTGAACGGATAATACAATGGTTATAGAGCTAATCGGCATCAATATTGCAGCAATTACGGGCGATAATTCACCTCTCAGTGCGAAATAAAGACCTACAATATTATACAGTATGGAATAAAGAAATATGACCATAGTCACAGTTTTGTTCTTTTGCACGAAACTTAACAATTTATCCAAATGGCTTAAATTGTCGGCGGACATAATGATGTCGGAAGCAGGATTAAAATAATTGTTTTTTTCAGTCAGGGCTATAGCTACATCACTGACTTGAAATGCTCCAGCATCATTGAGTCCATCACCTACCATAAGTACTTTATCACCTTTGGACCGCAAGTTTTGGATATAGCTAAGCTTATCATGAGGTGTTTGATTAAATTTTATCTCACTATCAAGAGGCATTACTTTAGTTAGATTTTCTTGTTCACTCGCATTGTCTCCCGATATGACTGAAAAAGCCATTTTTGATTTTAGATTTTCTATCAGGCGTGCTATTCCATTGCGATATACGTTTCTGAAATGAAGCTTACCTATATAGACATTGTCGATTATGATATTGATTTTAGAGGCAGGAGTTTCAGATTGTGAGCAATATTTATCTGAACCTATTTTATAGTATTTATCATGAATCCAACCTTCTAGTCCCAGCCCGGTGTGTTCTTTGACATTGGCCTCACTTGACCATTCTGCGTTCCCTAGGTACTGCACAGCAGCCCTAGCTAGCGTATGGTTAGAATGAGACAATATTGCAGCAATTTCTTTCTTTTCATCCTCTGTCAAAGTTTGTCCCTCATAGCTGATATGGCTTGCATCCGACTTGGTGAGGGTACCTGTTTTATCAAAAACAATATGATTGATTTGAAACATTTTCTGTATAACGGAAGCATCGCGCAGGTAGAATTTATACTGACTGAGGATACGCATAAAATGACCATTGGTAAAATTGCTGGCGAGAAGCAGAGCACATGGACAAGCGACGATAAGCACCGTGGTTATCGCATTCCACATGAGGTCTATTCTACCTATATTATACCAGTATCCACCAGCTAGGATGCTCAATAGTATAACAACTAGCGTAAATTTCATCCCTATATCATCGATACTTGTGGCTTTGGTTTCTGATTTATTATGTTGAAATGCCTGGTGATTCCATAGAGAGGTCAAGTGACTTTGATTGTGGCGTTTCATGACTACGAGTTCTATAGCACCATCGAGTTGTTTGCCACCTGCATAGATATATTCTCCATTATTAACTTCTACTGGGGTACTTTCTCCATTCACGAAGCTATAATCAATCAATGCTTTACCTTTTGAAAGAAGAGCATCTACAGGTATGATTTCATTCGCATATATTTTAATGACATCTTTTTCTTTTATTTCTTCAATGGCTACTATTTCCTGATGCTCATCTGCGATACGCTCTACTGCTATAGGGAAATAGGCTTTATAGTTTCTATCAAATTGAAGTGTGGTATGCGTTCTATTTTGCAACCAACGACCGATAAGCATAAAGAATACGATACCAGTCATGCTATCAAGGTAGCCATTGCTAATACCAAAGTACATGTCATATAAACTTCTACTAAATGTAATAATGACAGCTATTGAAACTGGAAGGTCTATTATAAGTATGCCTTTCTTTAAATTTTTATACGAAGGAATGAAAAAATCTAAAGCAGTATAGAAAAATACCGGCAGCGATAGTGCCAAAGAAATAAGAGGTAAGGCTTTTTTGATACTCGCTTCATAAATCATACCTTGTGAAAAGTACTCAGGCAGACTAAGCATCATGATATTCGCAAAGCAAAATCCACTAATGCCAAGTTTGAGCATTTCGGTTCTTGAATTAGCCGTCTTAACATCTCTGGTTTCATCAAGCTGTATATATGGCTCATAGCCTATACTTGCCAGCAACTTTACAAGATTTTTGATAGATAATTTCGATATATCAAATTTTATAAAGACCTCTTTTTTCTCAAAATGTACTTCCGTGAATAGGACATTCTCATTGAGCTTATAAAGTCTCTCAAGTAGCCATAGGCAGCTATTGCAGTGGATATGCGGTATATAAAAAACGACATGAGCCATTTTTCCGTCTGAATAACCAAGGAGTTTAGCTTTCACCTTTTCCTTGTCGAGATAATCGTACTTATTGGAATTAGAATTTGCGTCTATTTTTAAACCAGCATTTTCAGCCAGTTCATAATATTGGCAAAGGTTATGATCGTTGAGCAATCTATAAACAGATTCGCAGCCGTGACAGCAGAATTCATAATCAGCAAATAATACCTTATTATCTTTAATAGGAAGCTGACAATGGTGACAATGTGTTTGAACTATGCTTTCCATCTACCTTAAATTATTGAGATAAAATTCCCCAGATAAAAGCTTCTCTTGGAACTCATCGAGTCGAGTTCCTTCAAAGCCTTTTGTTATTTTTGTTTTGATATCCGCAAATTCGTGATGCAAAGGGCATGGTCGGCTTGCAGAGCAGGTCTTGAGTCCTAAAATACAATTGACAAAAATGCCATTGCCGTCGATAGCCCGCACCACATCCGCGAGGGAATGTTTGAGATTATCATCGGTTAGATAAAATCCACCATTAGGACCTTTCTGTGAGCTAATGATATCCGCTTTGGCTAAAATTTGAAGTAATTTCGCAGCGAAATGATATGGAATTCCAAGGTCATCCGATATATTTTTAGCACCTACACGCTCCAAATTTTGAGAGTGTTTGGTGATGTATAGTATGGATTTAAGAGCGTATTCGCAAGACTTAGATAGCATATCGTTTTTTAACGAAGCAAATCTATGCAATTAAAGACTTTTATATCTTAAAATATTTATTAACATTTAGTTGTTTAACAATAATATCTTTCTAAATCAAACTGTTATATATTCAGATTAAAATATATTTTAAATATTATTAACTATTCTTTAATTAATCTAAAGGTTTGATTGCTATTCTCGAAGCGGATAAAATACATGCCCTTGACCCAATTTGCAGAATTTATTATCAATTTAGAATCCTGAAAATAACCTGTTTCTATTAACTGTCCTATAGCATTGAATATATAGAAATGTTCAATTTTGAGATTGGTTTTTTCAATTGTAAATACTTGCTGAATATAGGTAGGATAAACTTGATAATTATTCTCACTCAACCCAGCTATGGAAGCACCTGCTTTTTTAATAAATACATGTTTTGACACTGGTTTTATAGGAATGAGGTTATGGCTATTATCAATATAAGCTATATCTTTTAGATTCAGTTTAATTCGTGCAACATCATCTTTATTTACAATGCCTATTAGAATCTCATCTACAATGATTTCTACAACTCCACCATCTGCACCAATGTCGTCATTGATTCCGTTCGTTTTAGAATAAACTATATTGGTATGATTTATTCTTGAATTTTTATCTTCGAGGTAGAGAATAGTTTGATTTGATTTATTCCATAGATTGAATCCACCAATAGGTTGATAACTATACTTATTATAAAAGGTATCTTGAAGATTAGTTTTATTTCTATTCTGTACACTTAATGTAAGCCCAAGTCCATAGCTAGGTTGAGGACTCGGTTGAACTATTTTGATAGGCACCTTTATTTTACCTGAATCTATAGATTTTATAAAAATTGTATCAGAGATATTAAATTCTATTCTATTTAAACTATTGGTATCACTTAATTTAGGAGAATAAACGCCCGCCGAACTACCTATGTTTAGTTTTAACTTATCGAAATCTGATAAATTCACAATACCATTGCCGTCTATGTCGCTGTGTTTAGCATTTATGGACTGAACTATTCTAGGCCAGTCTCCCGCTGGTTTGGCTACAGAGAAGGTTATATTAGTATCTAAATTGTGTCGAGGAGAGCCTATGGCTTGGAATTGAACGCCTAAGGCTAAAACATCTAAATGATTTACAAGATTATCTAGGTTGGCATCACCTGGTCTTAGGATGGCTGGTAGACTTACCCTAGTAAAACTCACAGTAGCCGAATCAATATTGCCAAGGTTATCTCTGCCTCTATATGTGAAAGAACCACTAAATGTGTCAGGGCTACTACTGCTGACTCTAATAAAATTAGAATCAATGACCTCCGCCAAATATAGACCTGCTGAACTTCCTATCTTGTTGATTCCAAATATTTTTATCTGTGCAGAAGGAGTATCATTGTCTCGCACATTTAGTTTATAATCGAGTGCTACATCTCTTCTGAATATGTATATGTCATCACGAACATCTACTTGAGCTTGATAGCTGTTGACAATACCAATAATTAATAAGATAATACTGAATTTAAGTGCTTTCATGTTTTTTAATTATTCATTAGACTAATGGATTTCATTCGTTATATCTATTTAACTACAAAGGTAAAGTTAAATTTCAATAAGTTCCGCAAGAAAATATTAATTTTGTTAGATAAACAATATATATGCTGAATACAGTTATAGGAGAACTCTATGCTTCCTTCTCAGAATCCGAGCTCAAGACTTTAGATATCTACCTTAGTACGAGTCACTGGCAATACAGCGACACTGTTATAAAATGCCACAACTGTTTAATGCATTATAGATTAAGAAATGAACTGGAACTACTCGATAAGCAGCTTATCTTTCTAGCAGTATATGATGACGAATTATACAATGATTCCAAACTGCGGTTCTTATTAAATCGGCTTGTAGAGGCTATACGCGAATTCGTCATTTCACTAGAAGATAAGAAAGGAAATGTATTTTTAGAGAAAGTATGGATAGATTTTTTATTAGATAGAAAAGTGAAAAAAAATATTCAATATAATCTAGAAAAGAAAGAAATACCTAGTTCTGTTGAGTATAAGTTTTTACAGCGTTATTTTAAGAGTCAGGAACTCAATGTCAATTCGTTTGCATTTACCAAGGATGTCAAGCAACAGTTCGAATCTATTGCACATCTTATGAAAAATGCAGAATTATTTTCTGATTTAGTCTTTATAAAAAACTATTGCTCATTAATATCATTTTCTAACGTATATCGTTCTATTCCAGTTGATTTACCAACTGAGAAACTCGTTGAAATTAAAAATAAACACTGGGAATTGGACCATCCGGAATTCTTAATATATTTAAACTTGTTAGATTTACTGATAAATAAAAATGAACCAGCATATTATTATAAATACAAAAATGACTTATTTCAATATTTGGAAATCTGGAATGCAGAGGAGAAAGTTAATTTTTTAGCCTCTTTGTTAAATTTCACAACCAATCAGATTAATAGCGGAAAGGTTGAGTTTATCGATGAACAATATGAACTATTTACTCTTTTCGAGGAAAGGTCTATCTTTGATATAAAAGGCTATATTAATGCAGGTAGGATTAATAACGTAGTATTTATATACTTAAGAAAAAAACAATTCAAAAAAGCCGAAGACTTTATAAAAAAATATACATCTAGTTTGCCAGAGCTTACGAAGGAATCATGCAGACATTTTAATCTGGCTAGAATCCGATTCGAAAATGCAAAATACAAGGAGAGTCTTAATGAACTCTTGAAAGTCGATTTCGGACATGATGCTTTTTACTCTCTAAATTCCAAATTACTCTTGCTTAAAAACTATTTTGAATTAAAGGAGTCTGATGCCTTTGACTCTCTCTGTAGCAGTTTTAAAGAATTCATTCGGAAAAACAAAGTGGTCTCTGATAGTTATAAGACAAACTATCTAAATTTTATAAAAATGATACGCAGAATATATCAAGCCTCCCCAGCTAAAATTAAAAAACTAAAAAAAGAACTAGAGCTGGCTACTCAAATAGCAGAAAAGGCATGGCTTCTGGAAAAATGTAAAGGAGGGAAGTAGTCAACTATTAGTAGCAGTAATCAGTCGCAGTGTGCAGTGGTCAGTCGTCAGTGGTCAGTGGTCAGAATTCAACTCAATTTTAAGCCCTCAACCTCTCATCTCTTCAACCCTATAATCACATAAATCTTTCCACCCTTAAACCATATCACTTGGTATCACCCATTGGTCGAATTCTTCAGAAGTCACATAGCCGAGGGTCATTGCAGATTCTTTTAAGGTAGTCCCTTCTTTATGGGCTTTTTGAGCTATTTCAGCAGCCTTATAATAGCCAATTTTGGTATTTAGAGCGGTTACTAACATTAAGGAATTATTGACATTTCTATCGATATTCGCTTGTATAGGTTCTATCCCTATGGCACATTTATCGTTAAAAGCTCTGCATGCATCCCCTATCAATCTGGCGGATTGAATAAAATTAGCTATCATCATTGGCTTAAATACATTCAATTCAAAATGTCCACTCATGCCACCTATGTTAATAGCTACATCGTTTCCCATTACTTGAGCGCAAGCCATGGTCATAGCCTCGCATTGAGTTGGGTTTACTTTTCCCGGCATAATTGATGACCCAGGTTCGTTGTCTGGTATAAAAATTTCTCCGATACCTGCGCGCGGTCCTGAGGATAACATGCGGATATCGTTGGCTATTTTCATGAGGGAAACGGCTGCGGTCTTCAAGGCACCATGGGTTTCTACGATTGCATCGTGTGCCGCCAAGGCCTCAAATTTATTCGGTGCTGTGATAAAAGGCAATCCAGTCAAGGAAGATATATTTTTGGCTACAAGCTCGGAATAACCTTTGGGGGTATTCAACCCTGTGCCTACTGCTGTCCCTCCTAATGCTAACTCGCTAAGGTGAGCTAAGGTATGTTCAATTGCACGTATCGCATTGGAAAGTTGTGCTGCATAGCCACTGAATTCTTGACCCAAAGTTAGTGGGGTAGCATCCATAAAATGCGTTCTCCCAATTTTTACCACGTCTTTGAAATCTTTGGATTTGTACTCTAGTGTTTTTTGTAGATCTCTTAATCCTGGTAGAGTATTGTAAATAATAAGCTCGTAAGCTGCAATATGCATAGCCGTAGGAAAAGTATCATTACTGCTTTGACTCATATTGACGTCATTATTCGGATGGACAAATTTTTCTTTATCATCCAATTTGCCTCCTTTTAACACATGTGCCCTATTGGCTATTACTTCATTGACATTCATATTGGATTGCGTGCCGGAGCCTGTTTGCCATACAACTAGAGGAAACTCCGTATCGAGTTTGCCCTCTAAAATTTCATCACATACTGTGCCAATAACTTGTTTTTTATCTTCTGGTAATACCCCTAACTCCCAATTAGTAATAGCAGCTGCTTTTTTCAGAAATGCAAATGCACGGATAATTTCCTTTGGCATTTGAGAAATATCCACAGCAATGGGAAAATTTTCAATTGAGCGCTGCGTCTGAGCCCCAAAGTATTTTTCTACAGGTACTTGGACTTCACCCATTGTATCTTTCTCTATTCTGTATTGAGTATTAGTAGTCATGGAATTGGAGATTTAAAAATTCAGACTGCAAATGTATTTCGGGTCTATTGAAAAACCCAATTTTTTTTATAAACTTTGAAGTGTAATTGTTTTGGAGAAATATACTAATAATAACCGTATTAAATCAGTGCAATCAACCTAGCGAAATAATAGTCAAACGTTACAATTCTTTAATAGTACGTTTTATTTCCATTAAATTTTTGTAGTTGGTTAACTTATCAGAACTTTTAAATATTAAAAATGCGGGAGTAAATTCTCAATAGTCACAGCACTTATAATAGGTGTTTATGGATTGGTTAAATAGAAAATAACTAAATTTGATTTGACCTGTCATGAAGAAGTCTTTATCAGAGCTATTGCCTCGTTTGTCAGGTTGTTGATAGGCAATAGGTCTTTTATCATTCATTTCCGTAACTAAGTTATAGAGGTTAGGATTAGATGTTTGATATGCATTCCTAAAATGAGTGGGGTCAGCGTATGTAGTGCTGACATCGTCCAAGTAATCAGTAAATGTGTGATTATAGTTAAAATCGATACTCAGTGAATATTGTCGAGATTTTGGAGTGATTCTCAGCCCTAAATTGACGGGTACCACTAATTGTATCAAGCTATATTTTTGAGCATATCCTGGCAACCCCTGTCCTTCAGTTCCCAGCGGTTGCAGTTCTACCTCCTTTCCAGCTTTGGTATATGATTTAGGATTGAATTGAAATAACCCTATACCAGCACCGAGGTATGGCGAAAAATGTATTTTGTTTCTCCCCCATTTATTGCTCGTTCGCAGTGGCTCGAATCTGACATCTAAAAATAGCTCATTAACAGCGGTATGAAAATTCAGATTTCTAATTTTTCGTCCAAACGTATTATCATTTGGACCTACATTCTTATTATCCGAGTCATAGCCAGATAGGTTCATATGATATAGATTTATACCTATACTCACATAATTTTGGAAATTATAACGATATCCAAGTGAATAGCTCATTTTCATATTCTCTATCTCAAAAAAATCGCCAAAAAGGGCTGTTATATTATCTGAATTTCTCAAATTTAAGTCTCCATAGTAATAAGAAAAGCCTAAACCTCCCGTGATTTCTTGAAACTGACCAAATGAATAATTGGAAATCCATATAAGCGTAAATAGGTATATTTTTTTCATTATCTAGTATAGGATAGAAATGGTTTAGTAATTATGAAAGGTATTTACAATTGCAAAATTACAAATTTGTAGTTTAATAATGTGTGAAAACCCTTATAAATCATTAAATTAATGAAAAGTTAACACTATGTTACAATGCTACCAAGCCATCGACATACTTCATACTTTAGGTTTATGTTGCAAGATTTTGGATAATCTTGATACGCTTTATTGACAAACGGGAAATAAGCTCATTGCGTTATTCATACTTAGAAGAGTCTGGAGAGTGAAAAGCAGATGGCACAATAACAAACAATGACTATTAAACAGTAAATTGAGATGACAGTGACCGACTTATCAGTATTTTCCTTTTCTTTTAGTTTAATTTTTTGGCGCATATATTGTCAAATTAAAGTTAATATAATGCAAATTTAGTCTTGTCGAATTAAAATTAAAAGCTAAAATAAGTTAAAAGTATTTTTCGGTGCATATTATGGTAATTTTTGACAATTTAATTTTCGTGCTTCCATTTTAATTAGCAACCTATACAACGCCTACAATATGAATGCTTTATTTCCAATAGGCTCTTTAAGAATTTAATTTATTGTTCAATCCCTAGTGACTTGATGCAATAGTAATTAGAAGTAAAAAAAATAAACCCCCAATGAAGCTGTCTAAAAAGTCTCAACTTAGAGATTTGCCATAAAGACGCCAAGTCATAAAGTATAGAATTTGTGCATTTTATGACTTGTACCTTCGTGTCTTTGTGGCTAAAATTTAGCTTTTTAGACAGCCTCATTCGGGGTTAAATTGATTGGCATGAATACATGTTTTGAATAAAGCATGTAGAATTCTAATCAAAGCGGAATGTCAAAAATATGTCTACTGTTTTTGCAATCAGCCTACATAATTAAAATTTAATGTTTTTAAAAGTATATAATATCATATATTTGTGTCCAAAAAAAAATAATAGTAATATTTCTTTTTCAAATATTAACCTAAAATATATGAACAAATTCTCTACTAAAAATTATCTGTTCACAATCTGTATGTTACTTTGTACAGAGAGTGTGCACTTATATTCGCAGACACCTGGAGGCATAGCGAATACAAATATTAAACTCTGGCTCAAAGCCGATAGCGGTATCACCAATATATCTGGTGTCAAGCAATGGAATGATTTAGGTCCTGGAAGTAAACATCTGGTGCAAAATACAGCGAGTGCAAGACCAGTATATAATACTGCGAGCAACCTTATAAACTATAATCCTACCGTAAAAATGGATGGATCTAATGACTTTTTAACTAATACTGCTGGTATTTTAGGTACGGCTACCTATAATAATATGAATGTTTTCATGGTGCGAAATGTGCCTTCTTCATCTGTTGCTGTAAATTTCTCAGAAAAATGTAATCCTTATCGATTTATGGCACATACGCCCTACGGCAATGATATTTATTGGGATGCAGGGCATTATGTGGCACCTTATCGCCAATCGGTCAATTGGGGAGGAACTTTCGGCATACCTCAGCAGATATCGATGACCTATGATGTATTGCCTACTAAGCAGCAGACTATTCGCAGAAACGGCAGACAGCTGACTACAGATGCTACCACTGCGGCTATCAAAGGAACCAATCAACCTTTCTATCTTGGACGCTGGTCTGATGGAGGCTATTTTGACAATGCTTTCGTCACAGAATATCTTGTTGTTGGAGGTATATTAACTGCTACAGAGCGAATAAAAATAGAATCCTACTTGGCTATAAAGTATGGTATATCCATAGACCAAACTGCAGCTACGAATTATTTATCATCTACAGGTGCTACGGTATGGGATGGTGCAGCTAATAGCAGCAATAAAAATAACATCGCAGGTATCGCTCGGGACAATGGTTCGGGGCTCTACCAAAAACAATCCCGCTCAGTCAATACTGCGAATAACGGCAATATGGTTTGGATGGGCTTGAATACCATCGCTACTAGCAATGCTAACAACTCAGGCATGCTTGCAGATAACAGCTTTATGCTATGGGGAGATAATGGGCTGACGAGCACTCAAACTTCCGAAGTGCCCTCTTCTCTGACCAATGGAGGTTGTATCTCTGTGCTCAGACTCGCACGTGAGTGGAAGGTACAAGAAACTGGCACGGTTGGTGCTGTTCAGGTTAAATTCAATCTTACAGGTTTTACCTCAGCTACCACCACTCAGTCCGAGTTGAAATTACTTATAGATGATGATGGCAATTTTGGAAACGGAGGTACAACTATAGTAGAAGCTACCTCTTATGACCCTGTTACGAAAGAGTTAACTTTTGATAATATCAACTTCACCAATGGTCAATATTTCACCCTAGTTTTAGATCTTATGCCTTCTTCTCCTGGAGGTGTATCTTCTGGTTTGGCACTATGGCTCAAGGCAGACAAAGGAGTGAACCTCAGCGGTACTACCTTATCTGCGGCTGGACCTAGTGGTGCATGGGCAGACCAGTCACCGAATGGACGAAACATCGACTATGTATATAGTAATCCACAGTGGATAGATAGTTCTATAAATTTCAATCCAGTGATTCGTTTTGATGGGGATGATTGGATGCGGATAGATAATGCTTCTAAAAGATATTTCTATTCTACATTTACCTCGGGAGACGTATTTAGTGTGCAGCGAAATTTTGATGTCGCCAATCGATCTTCTTTATATTACTTTGGTGGAGCTAGCTGGGGACATCATTATACCTGGGGCAATGGCTATATTTATTCAGGCTACGGGTCTTCTATACGCAAGGCATGGCTTCCGAATAATTCCACACCGCCTGTTGCAGAGGGACCTGGCTTAACTACGCAAGGGCCTGCTTTTAATCCCATGCATGTCCAAATTTTCAATCAACATTCAGCTACGAATAACTGGAGAGCTTTTTTCAATGGAAGACAGCAAGCAGCAACTACCAATAATACGGTCAATTTTATAGCTTATGGAAATGTACATATTGGTGCCTATCCTGGTCTTGGGAATTATTTTGGGATAATACCAGAAATTATAAACTATAATAGAGTACTTTCTGATGCAGAAAAAAATCTAGTCAATTCCTATCTCGCAGTGAAATATGGTTTGACTTTAGACCAGACAGTAGCTCAGAACTACACGGCTTCAGGAGGTAGCCCTATTTTCTGGAATGCTGCTGCGAATACTATTTATAAAAACAATATAGTCGGTATAGGTCGAGATGACTGTGGTGGCTTGTATCAAAAACAGAGTCGTGGCTCACTCACCTGCACGGAATGTAATATGGTCGGTATTGGCTTGGATTCTATAAAATCCTCTAATCTAAATAATAAATCTACCTTCTCAGCCGATAAAAGTTTTCTTATGATAGCCCATGACGGTACTACGGGCACTAAGACTACGGAGCTACCTACTTCATTTGCCAACCCTTGTATTACCTACACGAGAGTGAATAAAGAATGGCGGGTGCAGAAAACGGGAACCGTAGGTGCTACGAATGTTCGGTTGTATTTCGGAGACCTATCTATTTATAGCGATGATATTTCGGAATATAAACTATTGATAGATGGTGATGCCAACTTCGCCAATGGTGGTACTACCATAATAAATGCTTCAGCCATCAATCCTACGGGGAAGTTCGTCGATTTCTATGGAGTGAATTTGACCGATGGTCAATTTTTTACCTTCATGGTCGATCAAGCTGCTGCAGCTCCTGGTGGTGTTTTGACACCGACGGCTAGTGAAATCAATGGAGTAAAATATGAGCTATATAATGGGTTAGAAACGGTGACGGATGGCATTCAAGGTAGCTTGAAACAGACTGGATATATCCATAATTTCACAGACGCAGATAATCATGTGCTCTATGAAAATGGCGACTATTTTACGATGAGGTTGACCGCTAATTTGAAAATAGTCAATGCTGGTCAGTATCAATTCCGATTCTTAGCGGCAGACGATAATGTACAACTTCTAATAAATGGCGTCAATTATATGAATAGAACCTGCTGTGGTGATGTGACAGGTGCTAATATTACCTTGTCTGCTGGAAATCATCTTTTAGAAGTTCGCTTTTCAGAGTATGTTGGAGCAGAAATACTCAATCTGCAATGGAGAGCAGCCACGACAGGATTAGATGTGACCACCACTTGGCAGTCGATAGCAGACAATAAACTCTTTCTTACATCTGCGCCTACGTTATCCGCATGGCTCAGAGCAGATAAGAATGTAACCGTTACGGGTAATGGCGCTGTGGCTACCGGATGGAAAGACCAATCTCCGAATGGAAATAATCTAACTACAATTGTTGGTAATCCTACCTATTATAATACCACTAGCGCTCGATTGACCAATTACAATCCATCGATAGCCTTTACCTGTGATCAAATGGAATCTGTCGATAATCCTTCGGGCTTCGCTCTCGGTAAGCAAGGGAAGACGGTTATAGGTGTAATGTCCAAGCCTGTATTCAATGGTAGCGGTGCTGGTTTTCCTGTTATGCATGGACTCGAAATCACCAAAGCAGGTTTCGGTATTTATACTACCAATGCAGAATTGAAAACGGATGTACTGAATGATAATGTAACTCCTTTCCCATCATTTACCGCCAATAATAAACCACTGATGTTATCAGGGGTTTATCGAAATTCGAATATCACCACTACGCTCAATGTAGCGCAATATGGTGATGGCAGAGTATTCGGTCCGGTCACCAAGACAGACTGGGCTAGTCAACTCAATGAACAAGAAGATTTCTCTATCGGTACTCATGTGGACTATACCTATGGCTGTACCGATGTCAATATGAACGAAGTTATTTATTATCCATGGGACTTGACTGCTGCCGAGCGCAGCCGAGTAGAGTCTTATCTCGCGATCAAGTGGGGTATCTCGCTCGATCAGACCGTGGCTACCAATTATGTGGATGGTGCAGGATCTACAATATGGAATGCGACCACCTTCGCCTCTCATAAAAATAATATTACTGGTATTGGACGTGACGACTGCTCTGGACTGAAACAGAAACAATCGAAATCAGTCAATACTGCCAATACAGGAAACTTAGTGGCCATCGGTAGAGATACCATAGCCAATTCCAATGGGGAAAATACAGCCAGCTTTACTGCCGATAAATCCTTCCTAATATGGGGAGATGATAATGGAGGCGTGACAGAAGTTTCTACTGAAATACCGACGGCTATCACCGCAGGTAGTGTCTGTACCAAAGGCAAGCGTATTTCTCGAGAATGGCGAGTAGCTGTAACTAATTATACAGAGCATAATATGGTGCAGTTCAATCTAGCCCGATTAAACTTATTGACCAGAGCCACGAGCGAATTTAAACTCATGGTCGATGCTGACGGAGATTTTACAACAGGTGCTACCCTATACAGTGCTACATCCAAAGTGGATAGTTTTTTGAATTTTGATAATATTACGTTTACTAATGGACAGTATTTTTCTTTATTGACAAGTGATGATGAGGCTATAGCACCAGGAGGTGTCTCAGCCAATATTCGATTGTGGCTAGAGTCCGATGCAGGCGTTACCCTAAATGGCTCGACGGTTTCGCAATGGGATGACCAAAGTGGCTTGGGACATCATGTGAGTCAGGGTACAGCAGGACAGCAGCCTACTTATCGGACGACGGGAGGAGGACTTATTAATTATAATCCTACCTTAGATTTCGATGGTGCCAATGATGTGCTATCTCGCACCAATGGAATGCTGGCAAATGGAACTACCTATACTGGGGCTACTTTGTTTTTTATCAATACAGCCGATAATCCAGCAGCATCTAAAAGTATTTTTATGCAACCAGTAGTAGGTACAGGATTGAAATTATATTCTCCTTGGGGCAATATTCAATACCTTGATTTACCGAATACAAATAGGATTCAAGCTACGAATACGACTCTTAATGCAGGTATTCCAGTCTTGACGACGGGCGTCAATGATAACTCAAGACTTCAAACAGATATGGTAGCTCCATTAGATACTTCTACCATATTATTCAGCAATGGTCGTCGCTTAGTAGCTGGTAATGCCGTGAATTCATACACTGGCAATAACGGCCTATTAGATATTGGTAATCATACGAGTACAGCAGAATGGCACGATGGAAAAATCGGAGAAGTTATTTTCTATTCGGCTGCATTAAGTCCTGCGAATAGACAACGAGTGAATTCTTATTTGGCTATAAAATGGGGAATTACGCTAGACCAGACCACTCCTACCAGCTATATCGCTTCTGATGGTACTACCCAGTTCTGGAATGCGACTACGAATGGAAACTACAAAAACAATATTGCAGGCATAGGCAGGGACATTTGCCAAGGACTGCACCAAAAACAAAGCCGAAGTTTAAATCGAACTACTGCACTCGATTCGGCAGTAGCTATGGGTATCACCGAAGTATTTGAGTCTAACGCTGAGAATACCGACACCCTCGCCAATCTCAGCTTTATGATGTGGGCAGATGATGGTGCCACGGGATCCAATATGACCGAAGTGCCGAGTGCGCTCACCAATGGAGGGTGTATCGGTGTGCGAAGGCTCAATAGAGAATGGCGCGTACAAGAAACGGGCACGGTGGGTGCGGTGCAGCTTGTAATGAGTCTAGGAGGTGTAGCTCCTAAATCTACTGAGATATCAGATATTAGACTCTTGATAGACGCAGACAGTAATTTCTCCAATGGTGTTACCACCATAGTCACACCTACGAGTTACGATGAGACTACCCAGATTGCCACCTTTGACAATGTTAATTTCACCAATGGGCAATTCTTTACTTTTGTGACCAATATAGCAGCTGCTGCACCGGGAGGTGTGGCTACTACGACACAGAGTGTGAATGGGGTGGCATACAGTTTGTTTAGTGGCTATGATAGTGATTTAGCTACAGTCAATGGAGTTACACTTATGCAGTCAGGTTACTGCAATAATCTGACAAATCCAGATGACCTTGTGTTGAATGAAATTGGAGACAATTTTACTATGGTATGCAATACTAGACTATCGATAACTACGGCTGGTGTTTACCAGTTTCAAGCGAACGCTGTCGATGACAGAATTTATCTCATAGTCAATGGGACACCTGTTATAACCACGCAGGCTAATGGTACTTTCCAATCTGCGAATATTACTCTCGGGGCAGGATTGCATACGATAGAAGCAAGATTTAGTGAAAATGCTGGTGCAGAAACATTTCAAATCCAATGGCGAGGTACAACAGCAGGTCTTGATGTAGGTACATCCTTTGTCGATATCGCCGACAATAAACTATTCCTTCCATCGGCACCATCTATCTCGGCATGGCATCGTGCGGATAAAGGTATAGATAATACGGGCGAGGGTACCAATACATTGACTTGGGAAGATCAGTCCAGCAATGGAAATGATTTAACCTTAGTTTCGGGGAATCCGCTGTATTATAAAACTACCAGTGCTCAGTTGGTTAATTATAATCCTGTCGTCTTATTTACCGATGATCAGCTAGAATCGGCAGATCATGCTAATGGCTTCGCTTATGGCAAACAACCAAAATCTATGTTTACCGTGTTTACAAAAACTACATTCAACGCAGGCAATGGTGTCTTAGCTGCTCTAGGTCAGGATAATAGTACCAACAATTCATTTTGGATGAATACAGTTGGTAATGAAGTACGATTTGATTTCTGGAATGCCTATGTAGGTGGTCCCGGTGTGATAGCTAGCACTGAAAGTAATATCCCTAAAATGGCCTACGGAGCATATAGTAACAATAATATTACCACTACAAACAATGCACAGCTATTTATGCAGGGCAGACAAGTCAATCAGGGTACAATCAATGGCAATACTACATTGAATGGTGGCGAAGAGTATTCGCTAGGGTATCACAATGATTTGCAATGGGATGGTCACGATGGCAAAATAGTTGAGATTATACAGTATCCTTGGGTTTTAAATTTCGGCGAGCGACAAAAAGTAAATTCCTACCTCAATCTCAAATACGGTATGACACCTGATACCTCTATGGTAGCTAGTGATAGCTCTACAATATGGAATGAGTTAGCTAATCTAACCTATCATAACAACGTGACCGGCATTGGCCGCGATGATTGCTCAGGTCTGAATCAGAAACAATCCCGCTCTGTCAATCCTACGAATGATGGCTCAATGTTGGCCATAGGTAATTATACCCTTGCTAATAGCAATTCAGAAAATATGAATAATTTTACCTCGGATAAATCCTTTATGATCTGGGGAGATAATGCTGCTACTGGTACTACTACCTCAGAAGTTCCTAGTGCGCAGTTAGACCCGAATCTATGCAGAGCATTCCGCCGTCTCAATAGAGAGTGGAAAGTACAGGAAACGGGTACGGTAGGTGAAGTCGAAATGCGTTTTCATTTGGGTACTACCTACTCCAATGCCGCTTCCACTATTGGCGATTTTAAGCTATTGGTGAAAAATAATTCGGATGATTTTAGTTCTGGAGTTACGATATACAATGCTACTTCATTTGATGGTACCAATAGAACAGTAAGTTTTGGTAATATTAATTTGATCAATAATGACTACTTTACTCTGGTAGTAGATGATGCCGCCGAGGCACCTGGTGGTGTGAAGACAAGTCTAGTAGCTTGGCATAGAGCAGATAAAGGCGTTACGGCAACTACCAGTGTCAGTGCATGGGCAGACCAGAGTGCGAGTGGTCTCAATGCTACTCAAGGAACTGGAGGTAACCAGCCAACATATAACACAGCGACAAACTTAGCCAATTTCAACCCTTGTATTCGATATGATGGCACGAATGATCATTTCTCGTTACCTTCAGGATTGGCGAATTTTACAGCTGGCTTATCAGCTTTCGTAATAGCTAGACCTACTGCATCTAATATTTTTGCCCGATACTTTGATTTCGGAAATGGTACAGCAAACAATAATATTTTCTTAACTAGAGAAGCCTCAACCACTTCAATGCAATACGGAGTCTACAATAGTGCTACCCCTAATGGAGCAGTAGTCACAAATCAAATAACCAATAATGAATGGCTAATGCATGGAGTAATTCAAGCAGGGGGTACAGCTGGCACAACTAATATACCTGCCATATTTCTAAATGGACGTGACCAAGCCAATGCAGATAATACACATATAGCGAATAATGTCACACGTACTATTAATTATATAGCCAGAAGTAACTGGGCAGCAGATGCCTATTACGCAGGTGATTTGCCCGAACTTGTTTTATACAACGATGATTTATCCGCTGGAAATCAACAGAGAGTAAATTCTTATCTTGCATTGAAGTACGGTTTGACTCTCAATCAATCCACTCCGCAAAATTATCTAGCATCAGATAGCCTCACGCTAATGTGGAATGCCACCTCAGGCAATAATCCTACCTATAAAAACCGCATAGCGGGTCTCGGGCGTGATGACTGCTCTGGTTTGTATCAAAAACAATCTCAGAGCCAAGTTCAGATTTCTGATAGTACTGTATTATCTATGGCATTGACGAGTTTCGAAACTAGCAATGCAACTAACCTCAATACTATAGACTCAAACCGTACCTTCCTCGTTTGGGGAGATGATGGCGGCGCTCTAGCAGAGCAGAGTACAGAAATACCTGCTGCCATCAATGCGAATGGTACATGTAATCAAGGACTTCGCATAGGTAGAGAATGGAAAGTACAGCAGACCGCAGGCAAAGAAATAGGCTATGTGCAGGTAAAGATGGATATCGATGCCCTAGGATTAAACTCGACTCGTGCAGTGAATAAATTTAGACTGGTCAAGCACAACTCCAATGACTTCACCTCGGCTACGGAATTTATCGAACCAGCGAGCTTTGCATCTGGCGTACTGACTTTTGACAATGTGTTTTTCTCGGATACGGTGACTTATCTCACCTTAGTTACGGATACCACCTTGACTATTGCTCCAGGCGGAGTATTAGCAGGTTTACAAGCTTGGTACAAAGCTGAGACAGGAGTATCAACTGCAACAGGTGTCAGTCAGTGGGATGACCAGAGTCTTTTTAGCAGACATGCGACCCAAGCTACGGGAGCTAATCAGCCTACTTATAGCACTACAGGGACTAAATTAATAAACTATAATCCAAGTATTAGTCTTACAGCAGCCAGTCACGTATTGACTATTTCAGGCGGTATTCCGAATGTGAATGTCAATGCTTTTGCCGCTTCTAGAAAAGGTCCTCAAAATATTGACTGGAATACGTTGCTTAGAGGATTCTCCGCTGATCACCTCATGATTACGGGTCAGTCCAATAATAATTTAGGCTATTTTGACAATACGGCGACGGCCTCAAATAAACTATCTGGGTATACATTTGTACCTGGACAGGTAGGCATTCTAGGTGCATATACGCGTACCACAGGCACACAGGGGTGGAATAGCGTCAATGGACGAAATGGAACGATTTACAACAATATATTAGAATCGGATATAGGCGGAATCGGATATATCGGAAACTGCGGAGTATGTGCTACTCAACAATGGGGCGATATATCAGAAGTAGCCATCTACAATACTGCTACCATGACAGCTACAGAACGTCAGCGTATAGAGTCTTATATGGCACTGAAATACGGTGTCACTTTAGATCAAACCACTGCTACGAACTATATCGCCTCCGATGGTACGACGCTCATGTGGAATGCCACGACAGGGGACAATCCAGCCTTTAGCAAAAATATAGCTGGTATAGGTCGAGATTTTTGTTCAGGACTATATCAGAAGCAGTCTCGCTCAGTTAATAATACGGCGGTGGATGACTCTATGGTAGCTATGGCATTGACAGGCTTTGAAGCGACTAATGCAGCGAATTCCTCAACAATAGATACCAACCTCAGCTTTATGGTTTGGGGAGATAATGGACTGACAGGAACTACTACGAGCGAAGTACCAACTGCTGCGTTGGATGCCTTGGGTTGTAAGACCTACAAACGCCTCCGTCGAGAGTGGAAGGTGCAGGAGACCAAGACGGTGGGTACTGTAGCCCTTCGCTTCCACCTAGGAACTTCCTATACGAGCAGCAATTCGGCCTTAGCAGACTTTAAACTTCTAGTAGATACCGATTCTACCTTTAGCAATGCGACCACGATTGTCTCAGCGACGAGCTATGATGCCACAAATAAGATAGTCGAGTTTTCTTATAATTTCTCCAATAATGACTATTTTACCTTGGTTATAGATAATGCGGTGGCACCGGGTGGGGTAGGGACAAATCTAGCTCGCTGGTATAGGGCAGATAAAAGTGTTACTGTGAGCGGCTCAAATGTGACCGTTTGGGATGATCAATCTGTGAGTGCCAGAAATGCAACCGGTGTCAATAATCCACAATATAATACGACTTCTAATTTGATAAATTTCAATCCTTCTATCAGTTTTAATGGAACGAATCAGCATTTTACTTTCTCTGATATAGGGTTAAATGCAGGAGCCAATAACAGGACTATGATAGGTGTAGGGACTACGCTTTCTACAGATGCTACAGGTAGATTTATGTACACGTATGGGTCAAATACGATCAACCAAATGTCTGCATTGGCCAGGGTATCTCAAATACAATATACTGTAGGTTGGGGTTCACAGGATCATACTATAGCCAATGTGTGGACAAATACAACTGACCCACGTATAGTTTATGGAGATTACAATGGTACACAGTCTCGAGGCGCATTTGATGGAGGGAGTATTACTGGCACTGCTAGGTCATGGAATACAGTGTTGAGTGGCACGGGTTATATTGGTAGGAATGTTGTAGGTGAATTTTGGTCTGGAAGGATCACAGAGTTAATTAGTTATAATAGTATATTATCTACAACTGAGCTGCAAAGGGTCAATACCTACTTAGCTATTAAATACGGAAGAACTCTCAATCAATCCACAGCTCAGAACTACCTCGCATCCGATGGTACCACTATACCATGGGATGCCACCACTGCTGATAATCCTAGCTTTAAGTGGCGAATTGCTGGTATTGGTAGAGATGATTGCAGTGGTCTCGATCAGCGGCAGTCTCAGAGTCAGGATTCTATCTCTGCATTTACGGTGCTCACAGTAGGTAATGATACCATCCGTACCTCCAATGCCCTCAATACTTCCGAATTTATCAATAACCTCAGTTTTTTAATGTGGGGAGATAATAATGGTTCGCTCAGCGAACAAATAACGGAAGTCCCTAGTGTACTCAATGTCGGTACTTGTGGCGCAGGTAAGCGTATCGGCAGAGAGTGGAAGGTACAAAAAACCGGAACAATAGATGCCCTTCAGTTGAGATTTGACATCACTAGAACCAATATCAATACCCGTGACGCTTCACGCTTCAGACTAGCGGTGCATAGTTCAAGCGATTTTACGGGTGCTTCCACTTTTTACCGCCCTTCGAGTTTTAGCAGCGGCGTCTTGACCTTTGACGGTGTGAGTTTCAATGAAGATTCTGCTTATATGACCATTATCACCGATACTATAGTCAATGTAGGTCCAGGTGGAGTTACAGCTAACTTGAAAGGATGGTGGAGAGCAGATATAGGATTAAATAACAGTGGCGATACGGTCTCAGGATGGTTTGATCAATCTGGTTTTGAACGAACGGTATCACAGCCAGGTAGTCAATTGTTTAAACCTAGATTGACTTCAAGTACCGGAAATATCAATTTCAATCGTATGGTTAACTTCGATGGAAATGATGTACTGTTTGGTACAGATGCAGGATTATCTTCCTCGAATGAAAGGAGAACATTTCTTGGAGTAGCAACTAACTCCAACACAAATGAGTTTAGGTATATAGCTTCTTATGGAGCGCATAATGTTTCTTTAAATAATACATTTTCATTTGGTAAGTCCAGTACATACAATGTAGGCGTGAGTGGTGGTTTTACGACTCATCAAACCACCTATTCGGTACTTCCGCTAAATTCAGCACATCTGTATTATGCAGATAAGAATAATACCCAAATGAGAGCTTCTAGAAATGGACAACCCATAACAGGTACAAGTTTAAGTTTAACTACGGTGTTAAATTCTAATTTTAATATTGGTGCTTATACGAATAATACTTTTTTCTGGGAGGGTAGAATTGGTGATGTTATTGTATACTCTGATACATTGACCACTTCTGATATGAATAAAGTCAATTCCTATCTAGCTTTGAAATATGGATTAACCCTACATCAAGGTAATACAGGTGCAGATTATCAAGCCTCAAATGGCTCGGTCATTTGGACTGGAAACTCTACCTATCGCTTCAATATTGCTGGTATAGGTCTCGACAGTTGTAGTGCATTGAATCAAAAACAAAGCCGCTCTCAAGATACCACCCAGCGAGGCGATATCGTAGCTATTGGAAAGCAATTTATAGATTCTACCAATGCTTCAAATGCCGTCAGTTTCGATGCGAATCGAGATTTTCTCGTATGGGGCTCGGATAGTGCGAGAGGGTTTAAAAATACAGAATTCCCAGCTTCGATTACTTCACAGGCTTGTGTCAGTATATCTCGATTACAGAAAGAATGGAAAACCCAGGTAACGGGAACATCTAGCCAGACTACCCAAGTTAGATTTTATCTCGATGGATTGATACCTTCATCTACATCTATTTTGGACCTTAAACTATTAGTTGATACAGTAGATAGTGATTTCTCAAATGGAGACACGCGCATCATAGATGCAGCGACTTATAATGAAACCACGAAGGAAGTAACCTTCAATAATGTCGTGTTTAAAAACAACAATTATTTCACTTTGCTAATTGATGTCTATGCGATAGCTCCAGGCGGAGTGACTTCTGGTATTCAGGCTTGGCTGAGAGCCGATAAAGGGATTACAGCTACTACTACAGTGAGTAAGTGGGCAGACCAAAGTACTAATAATAGAGAAGCCGTTCAAGCGACAGTCGGCAGTCAACCTACCTATAATAGTACGAGCAATTTGATGAACTATAATCAAAATGCGAGCTTTGATGGTGGAGATGCGCTAAACTTCAATCATACCCTCGGTATGAGTGGTGATGTTACCGTCAATTTCTTTGCTGTTCATTCCCCTGCTGCGGATAATAGTAATTTAAGGGTTATTTTAGGAGAAAATCCACAAGCTGCAGGATCATGGTCATCAGGTATTTTTGGTAATAATAAAGGGATATTGGATAGAAATGGAGTCAATGTAGCAGATAATGATAGTGCTTATACAGCGGGTTCCGTTAACATTTTAGGCTGGACTAAGAATACAGGGAATACTGCAACAGATTGGTTAGGTTATCATAATGGAAAGTTAACCAAGACTGTAGATATTGCTAGTCCTTGGGTACTCAATACCAATAATAAGGTTTTAGGAGGTCAAGGTGCTGGTCCTAGTTTTGCTTATGTAGGTAGAATGGGAGATGTGGCTGTTTATGTGGGTGCCTTAACCTACGTGGAACGCAATCGAATAGAATCCTATATGGCACTGAAGTATGGAATAACCTTGGATCAATCTGGATCGGGTAGGAGCTATCGTGCAAGCTATGGATCTATTATTTGGGATTCTGCGGTCAATGCAACCTATAATCGTCGTATTTTTGGTATAGGGCGAGACTTCTGCAGCGGACTTTATCAGAAGCAGTCTGCGAGCGCCCATACGGGAGGAGTTTTGACGCTTTCTCTCAATTCGCTATCTAGCTCGAATGCTAATAATATTGGGTCATTTGCGAAAGATTCCATGTTTACTATAATAGGCGACAACGGTGGGTCTATGACTCAAATCAGCAGTGACTTACCTGCTACCATTTCTACCTGTGCATCGAGGCTCACTCGAGAATGGAAAGCTCAGGTAACTGGTGATGCTGTAGAAGCTGAGTATCGCTTTGATGTCAGTACTGTTACAGGTAGAGGTACATTGGTTACGGATTATAGAATAATTGTTGACGAAGATGGCAATGGGGATTTCACCAATGGCACAGTGAGGATATTTGATGCGTCCAGCTATGCTTCCAATATTGTTACCTTTAGTGATTTGAAGATCAATAATGGTGAGGTGTTTACTCTCGTCACCAAAGGTGCTACCGTAGGACAAGTAGCCTTAACCTCTACAAGCACCAAAGTGACCTCCATTAGCAATGGCTGTAGTGTCAATGGTTGGACCTACTATACAGACCCAGTAGATACCACCAAACTCGTCATAGCTATCTTTAAAAATGGCAATACCGTCAATGTAGACTCTATTACTATCAATACTGGAGATGGATATACAGATGCTAATTTATCCAAAGGTCGTAAAGTGCCAGATGAACGTGCGGTGTCTATTATGAAGCGCCTTATTCAGGTTAATGCCCCAGGTACTTTTACGGTCAATGGAGGCGTGAAAGTAAGGTTATATTATGCACAATCTGAAATTGATGATGTAACCCCACGTATGAATCAACTCAAGTCAGATAGTAATATTTTGGGTGCTACACTGCCATTTATGTGGTTCAAGACCAAGAAAACAATACCTCAAATAATTTCTACTATGACTGCGTTCGGTGTAGATGCAGGTACGCCAGATTCTACCAGAGTTTCATGGTCATTATCAGGGGATAGTTCTGGTGTGGAGAATGGGATCAAATTTGTGCAGCTGCATGGTATTAAAACATTCTCTACTTTTGGTGGAGGAGTCACAGTAGCGAATAGCACACCACTTCCATTAGAATTACTAGACTTTAAAGGTGAGAAACGAGAGGATGCATCGCATTTGAATTGGCAGACTGCTTCAGAGAAGAATTCAGACAAATTCGAGATAGAGCGTGCGACTAATTCACAGGTTAGTCAATGGGAGAAGTTAGGAGAAGTCAAGGCGGCTGGTTTATCACAGTTTATTCAAAACTATTCTTTTGTAGATATCTATCCAGAAAAGGCTATCAATTATTATAGATTAAAGATGATAGACAACGATGGCAGCTATGAATATAGCAAGATTGTAGCTTTGGATTATAGAAAGCTTGGTTTAATGAACATTAGTGTCTATCCAAATCCTATGGATCAATCTTTCTTCATAGATGCTAAGGGTCATGACAAAGATAAATTAACCTTAAAAATGTATGATCCACTCGGTCGAATGATATGGTCTGAGAGCTATGAGGTGAGAGGAACTTATGACAAGCGAGAATTCCATAGACCACTTAATGCGACCTCGGGAGTCTATATGCTCAAACTGGTGAATGAATCAACGAATGATGAAAATAGCGTACAGCTGATATTGAAATAAGTTTGTATTACCTACATCAAGTCTTTATACTTCAATGAAGTGAATAAAAAAATTAAGAGAAAAGAGTGCCTGCGTCGTTTAAATATTTTTTTCGGCTTCCTTTGTAAGATGAACACTTCTTGGACAGGCACTCTTTATTATTTAAGATTTAAAAATTACTAAAAAGAACTTATATTTGTATCTAGTTAAACTGCTTAGAATGAAAAATCAAGTTAAAATTCTAATACTTATAGTTTTGTACGCCACTACTTCCACCTATGCACAAAGCACAGAAATTATTGCAGGAGTTGGTTATGCATACTACTATGGTGATTTGAATGTAAAGAATTTAGGTAACTCTCCAGTTACGTTCTTAGGAGAAGGGTTGGATATGAAAAATTTTAAACTAAGTTTTTCACTCGGAGCGCGATATCACTTTCCTTCTATGTTTAGTGTAGGTTTGAATTACTATCATATGAACCTAGCTGGAGCGGACTCGGATAATGATGTCACTGATCCTAATACAGACGCTTGGGGAAGAAAAAATCGAAACTTAAGCTTTCACACAGCTGTGAATGCTGGATTTCTCGATCTTATGATAGAGCCTCTTCGAACGAGAAAGCGCTGGGATAAGAGAAAACTATTGGTTTCCCCTTTTATAGGCGGGGGTATTGGTTTCTTTCAGTTTAATCCTAAAACTAAACTCGGTGATCAAGAGGTTGATTTACAACCACTGGGTACAGAAGGTCAGGGTATGGTAGGCTATGCTCAGAAATATAGGTTGGTCGATATCATAATACCTTTAAATGCAGGGGTCAAGGTTTATATGCCTTCTCGTAAGGTTTCTATCGCCTTAGATTTTAATTATAATCATACGTTTACGGATTATATAGATGATGTTAGCGGTGTTTATGCCAATCCCTTAGATTTTCAAACTGCATATCAGTCGAGTGACCCAGCCAAATACCAGTTGGTAACTGCTTTGTCAGATAGAGGACTCTATCATGGTCATGCTGCTGGTGAGGTTAGAGGACATAGAAATTATGATTTTTTCTTAACGGGGCAAATAAAGTTTGGGTTTATTTTAGGCGGAACAGCCAGACGCTACTATGATTGCTTTAGCTTCTAGATAAAATGCCTTTGTCCATGAAAGCAAATAAAGGTGCATAGCTACCATATTTTACTTATCGTTTTCAAATATATTCAAATGATTTAGATATTGAGGGTCTTCCTTAGTCTCAGATTTATCTTTATGCTTTATTTAACTTGAATATCCAAAATTGGCTTATATTTAGTATATTTGTGATGCAATTTTACACATGACAAGAGTATTTTTTGACAATGCCGCCACTACTCCCGTGCATCCAGAAGTAGTGAAAGTAATGACCAAATGTCTATCAGAGACCTTTGGCAATCCGTCGTCTACACATTCTTACGGTCGGGAAGCCAAGGCTCAATTAGAAGAATCAAGGAGAAGTATAGCAAAAATACTAGGAGCAAAGCCTTCAGAGATTTTCTTTACATCCTGCGGCACAGAGAGTAATAATACTGTTCTACACAATGCCATTGCTTGCAAAGAAATAAATGAAATTTGGACAACTCCTATAGAGCACCCTTCCATATATCAAACAACACGATGCATTGGCGATAATATTCCTGTAAAATACCTTGACCTCAATGAAAATGGCAGTGTAAATCTTAATGCTTTTGAACACATGTTGAGTCGTGTTCAAGGTAAAGTTCTTGTCTCTGTAATGCATGCCAATAACGAAGTAGGAGTATTAAATGATTTGAAAGCTATCTCCGTTATATGCAAAAAATATGGTGCTTTGCTGCATAGCGATATGGTTCAGACTATGGGGCATTTACCTATAAATTTTCAAGAAATCGAAGTTGATTTCGCTTCGGCCTCAGCGCATAAATTCCATGGACCTAAGGGAGTTGGGTTTATGTATATCCGACAGCCCAACGCTATTCAGGCTTTTATAACAGGCGGGTCTCAAGAAAGAGGTAATCGAAGTGGTACAGAGAATTTAGGATCAATCGTAGGTATGGCTAAGGCACTAGAACTCGCCACAAAAAATCTCAGTGAAGATATTCAATATCTCGATGGTCTCCGAGCACAATTTATGAAAAAACTAAAAACGAGTTTTCCTTCTATGGGTTTCTTGACAGAAATGGAGAATAGTCTATGCACAATTGTTTCTACAATATTCCCACCTGAGTTTGATAGTGAAATGCTTTTATTTCAGCTGGATATGAAGGGAGTTGCTTGTAGCGGAGGTAGTGCCTGCAGTAGTGGAGCGGCAAAGGCTTCTCATGTGTTGGCTCATTTCTCAGTTCCTCCTAATTGCAAAGTCGTTCGATTTAGTTTTTCTAAATTCAATACCGAAGCAGAACTAGATTTCTGTATTGATAAAATAAAAGAGGTCGCGAGTGAGAAAGCAGTTGGCAGTCAATAGGCTGTGGCACTGGCAGTTTGTTCAGTGGTCAGTAGTCGTTGGTCAGTCGCAGTGAATAGGACCAAGTTTAAAGTAGAAAGTAGAAAGTTTGTTCTAACATCTATCAGCTAACTTCTAATTTCTCTATCCTAATCACATCAATAATCATTTTCAAATTAACTCATTTTCAAATTAATCTCCGCATCATCATATAGTCTCATCACCACATCGGCTAACATAAAATCATTTCTTCCAAGTTAAAAAAGAATGCATCACTTCACATTAGAAAACGGATTAAACCTTCTTGTTCATTCCAATCCTAATCTAAAAAATTCGGTCGTCAATATACTTTACAAAGTAGGCAGTGCTCAGGAATCTGCTTCTCAGACTGGTGTGGCACATTTTTTAGAGCATATGATGTTTGAGGGTTCAAAGACGTATCCAAACTTTGACGAAGCTCTTCAAGGAATGATGGCGGAAAATAATGCTTTTACCGGACAGGATTATACTTGCTATTACGAAACTTTCCCTAATAAATATTTAAAGAATATTTTGAATATAGAAATGGATCGAATGCTCTACCTCTCTATAAAGAGCTCGGCAGTAAATATACAGTCTAATGTCATTCAAGAAGAGTTTAAAGAAACTAGCCTCAACCCGCCACTAGCTGATGTCTGGCATCATTTACAGAGACTTTGTTTTAAAAATTCATATCAGTGGCCTGTCATTGGCAAGAATATAAAGCACATAGCCTCTATTGATAAAAAAATACTAATTGAATTTTATAGAAAAAATTATGGAAGCCGCAATGCCATTCTTTCTATAGTCTCTGCTTTGGATGAAAAGGCCATAGCTAAAGAGGTAAGCCAGATTTTTAAATCAAGTATTGTGCCTCAAGGAAAATTGCCATTCCTACAAGAGTCTGACCATACATCTAAAAGGAGAGGACTAAAGATTCTTAAACGAAGTAATATAGCAGTACCGAATTTCTTTTTGGCTTTTCATATAGAGGACTATGCTAGTAAGGGCTATTTGATGTCTGATATGGTCAGCGATTTGCTTACCAATGGAGAATCGTCTTTCTTGTACAAGTCTTTGATAGAAGACACTAAATTATGTACCGAAATCCAATCGTATACCACAGATAACATACAATGCAATCTGCTCATTATCGAAGGGAAATTAAGTGTAGGAAGTCGATTTGAAGACGTTTACAAACAAATTAAACTGGTGTTTGAAGACATTAAAAATAAAAAGCTGAACAAGGTAAAGTTTGAAACCTTACAAAATAAAGCCTTGACATATTGGAATTTTTATCACTACAATTCCGCCCAGTTAGCACAGAACATGGCTATTTTCTTCCAAGCAGCTGGGGTAGTGGATTTGCCTGCATTTATAGCCAAGATATATCAGAGCATTCTGAAAAGAGATTTAGAAGTTCATCTGCAGCAATTATTAGATTTTGAAAAGGCTAGTATTTTAGAATACCACATGGATAATTAGATCTAATCATTTGACTATTAGGTTAATATTAGATCATATCCACTTTTTCAAGTCGTCAATTCCTAATCGATTCTGCATTTTCAAATGCGGAATTCGGTATTAAACAAGCTATTATTCGCTAGTCTCATTATTGAATTGAGTATATTTGCGGCTTTTATATTTTGTATGAATACACTTAAGAGACGGATTTCGCTTTTTATTTTTACAGTTTGCGCGTCTATATTATTTTCTCAAACGATTGTAAAGGGTCGAGTGTTGGATGCCAAGACCAAGTCGCCCTTACCTTATTGCACAATTTATTTCGCAGGAAAAAAAGTAGGTACTAAAACGGACAATTATGGAAACTTCACTCTAAAATCAGTCAAAGAAGAGAACGTTTTCTTCGTATCCTATTTGGGTTACGAGACGAAGGAGGTGAAAATTTTTGGTTCAGATTTTAGAACAGATGTCTTGCTTTCTGAAAAATCAAGAAAAAAGCAAGCCGTAGATATCAAGGGATCCAAAAAAATAGTAAAGGATACTTTGGCTATTCGTATTATGCGCAATGTCATAAAAAATCGTGATAAAAATAGACCTAGCTCTTTTGAATCTATCAAATATGATAAGTATTCTAAGTTTGAATTATCTGTAGCGAACATAGATAGTGTCATAGGTAGTAGCTTCTTATTGAAGCCTATTAAATACTTGCTAGAATATCAATCTGTAACTCCAGATGGCGAGCGATATAGCCCTGTTCTATTAAGAGAGACCTCCGCACGAGTTTTTCAGAAGGGTAAAAAGAAACGCACGGAGATTTTAGGTATTAATGACACCAAGCTTTTCGATAACGAAAGTATATACTCATTGGTTGAGCAGTCTTTTGAAGATTATAACGTATACGATAATCAGGTAATTATAGCCAATAAATCTCTTTCTGGACCAGCTGCGAGTACAGCACTTTTGGTTTATAGATATTATGTGGAAGATAGTTTTGAGGTGGAGGGGGTTAAAAACTATGCCATGACCTTTGCTCCTATTAGTAAAGAAGATTTTGGTTTTACAGGCAAATTTGTCGTAGAAGCAGGAAGCTGGGCTATTAAAGATATACAAATGTATCTTGATAAGCGTGCCAATATCAACTGGGTTAATCATTTCGCTATATCTCAATCATTCAAAATGGTAGGTGGAAAATGGCTGAGAAATCGAGATGAAAAGGATGTGGCTCTAGCTATATCGAAAGCTAAAAAACGTATAAAGGTTCGATTTAGACAAACGGATATTCAAACCAAACATGTAGTCAATGAGGAAATTTCTGATGATATTTTTATCGGAGACGAAGTGGTACGATTGGATGGTTATAATAAACAAAATGATTCTTTCTGGTTAGCTAATCGTGCTGAAAAGTTATCTGATTTCGAAGATGGAATCTACAAACGAACAGATACATTTAGAAAATCGAAACAGTATAAAACACTATATTATTTTGGACGCGTACTCACCACAGCTTATTTCCCTATACCTCCAGCTAACTGGGAAATTGGACGTGCATACAAATTTGTCAGCTGGAATGAATATGAAGGTACTAGACTCAGATTTGGAGCAAGAATGGTTTTTGACTCTTTTAAGAAATTTAATATAGGTGGACATATAGCCTATGGTACTAAGGATAAGGTATTAAAATTCGGGATAGAAAGTTTCTTCAATTTGCCATCTAAAAACCTTCTGTTTAATCAGTTACAGGTTTCAGTGATGCATGATTATCAGCGCATGGGAGACGCTGAGTCTATTCTAGATTTTGATAATGTCATCATGTCTGTATTCAGGAAACCGGGCAATGCTATTCGGGATATTGTGCTCAAAGATCAGGTACGAATAAACTGGATAAGGGAGTGGAAACGAGGAGAAGAAACGCAATTAGGCATAGACAATACTGTTTTTCATGCTAATTCTTTCTTTGTTTTTAATGAGATTATGAGTGATGGGTCTATTGTGCCTAGAGATCGAATCAATACCTTTAGAATAAATGCCTCCTATCGTTTTGCTCCGAAAGAGCCTGTATTTCGAAACCCTTTTAGGAGAATGAGACTTAAGAGTATTCGACCTATATTCGAGGTAAATTCCTCCATTGGTATAAAAGGATTGATGAATTCAGACTATAGCTTTCTCAAGCTAAGAGCCTCAGCTAGACAACAAGTGCCATATGTTTTCGGTCAGTTTAGGTATCATGCAACTGCTGGAAAAGTAATAGGGCGCGTACCTTATATTGATATTGAACAGTTAGCTGGAAATAATGGTTTATTGAGAGATGTGAATCGATTCTTTTTAATGAATGAAGCAGAATATAGTGCAGATATGTTCGCCCAGCTTTTTGTTTCACAGCATTTTCAAGGTTATTTTTTCAATAAAATACCTTTGCTAAAAAAATTAGGATGGAGGGAAAATTTCTATTTTAAATCCGCTGTAGGTTCTATTTCAGATCAGAATAGAAATTATTTTCTACTTCCAGGACAGATGAATGCACCAGAAAATATATACATGGAAGCAGGATTTGGTATATCCAATATTTTAAAGTTTTGTGAACTCCATTGCATGTGGCGTCTGACTCAACACGATAAGCCTACGACCCGTAAATTTGGACTATTGTTCGGAGCCTTCTTTGAATTATAATCCATGTTAGCTTCTCGATTTGATTGTGAATATATACATCAAGTCGGCTGTGATGAAGCTGGAAGAGGCTGTCTTGCCGGACCGGTGGTAGCTGCGGCTGTTTTATTGCCAGCAGATTTTTCATGTGATATGCTCGACGATAGTAAGAAACTTACTGCCACGCAGCGAGAATATTTAAGAGATTTCATTATCAATCGACCAGGTGCTTATGGCATTGGGGTCGTATCACATGAAGAAATCGATCAAATCAATATACTTCAGGCTTCCTTTCTAGCTATGCATAGGGCTATTGAACAGATAAACAGACAAATGGATTTGCTGCTGATAGATGGCAATAGATTTAAACCCTATAAATCAATTCCTTACCAATGCATTGTGAAAGGCGATGGGAAATATCAAAGTATCGCCGCGGCATCTATATTAGCAAAAACGTATAGAGACCATCTTATGGTCGAACTAGATAAGCAGTTTCCAATCTATCAATGGAAAAAAAATAAAGGCTATGCAAGCGCTAGTCATATCGCTGCTATAGAAAAACAAGGTTATTCACCAATCCACAGGAAAACTTTTAAGCTTAAAAAACTCTCCAAGCAACTATATTTATCCTTTTAAAGAATGATAAAGAATAGTTCCATTCAGCAAGTCATGGACACCATGCGTGTAGATGAAGTACTAGCAGACTTCCTCAATCTCAAGCGCCGTGGAGTCAATCTTCTAGCGAACTGTCCTTTTCACGATGAGAAGACTCCATCATTTACCATCTCTCCAGCCAAGGGTATTTATAAATGTTTCGGCTGCGGTAAATCTGGAAATAGTGTCACATTTCTCATGGAACACGAAAACATTTCCTATGTAGAAGCTATACGTTACTTAGCGAAAAAATATAATATCACCCTCGAAGAGACAGTAGCTACAGGAGAAGAAATTCAGAAGACACAAGAAAAAGAGTCCCTTTTTATACTCAATGAGTTTGTTACTAAATATTTTCAGAAAAATCTTCTTGAGACTGAGATTGGCAAAACACTTGCGTTGACCTATTTCAAGGAAAGAGGATTTACTGATAAAACTATCCAAGATTTCCAGCTAGGATATTGCCTCGATATGCGTGACGAACTCTATAAAACACTCAAAAGGGAAGGTTTCAAAGAAGAGTATATCGTCCAACTCGGTTTAGCCAAAACTTATGAAGATGGGAGTTGGCGAGATTTTTTCCGTGGGCGGATAATCTTCCCCATTCACAATCTTTCTGGAAAGGTGGTCGGCTTTGGCGGACGGGTTATGGGCAATGCTGACAAGACAGCCAAATATATCAATAGTCCTGAAAATGAGATCTATCATAAAAGTCAGATACTTTATGGACTTCATTTAGCTAAAAAAGGGATACCGAAAGAAAATTACTGCATTCTCGTAGAAGGCTATACCGATGTCATTTCTTTATATCAAGCAGGGGTAGAAAATGCAGTAGCTTCCTCGGGTACAGCTTTGACGGTCGAACAGTTGAAACTTATTCGACGATTTACGGAAAACCTACATATTTTATATGACGGCGATAAGGCAGGTATCAAAGCGGCGTTAAGAGGAACAGACCTCGCTCTGGAATCCGGCCTCAATGTCAATCTTACACTACTCAAAGAAGGTCATGATCCCGATTCCTTTGTCAAAGAGTATGGAGGTCAAGCGCTCAAAGACTTTATCGAAAAACAGTCCTCGGATATTGTTACCTTCAAGGCTAAACTCTTTAAAGAAGAGGCTGGGAATGACCCCGTCAAAAGAGCGGAACTCACTAAAGATATTATTCAAACGATTAGTCTAGTTCCAGATAATATCAAGCGAAGTTTCTATGTCAAGGAGTGCGCTATTCTCATGGGAATAGAAGAGGATTTGCTAAGTCGCGAGACCCAGCGTATCGTAAATCAACGCAGAAAAAAACAACAAACAGACTCCTCTAAACTAGATAGCAATGAGGATGCTTATACTTCTAATCTCGATGAGATAGGTGAAGAGATAAAATCTTTCACAGAGAATAGCTCTAATTTATTAACCATTGAAATTGGGCTTTGTAAATTATTGCTTGAGAGTGGAAATAAGCCTATTGAATCTAATATGCAAGATGATAACCCATTTTTCGATGAGATAAGAGTTGTTGATTCAATATTCCAAGAACATTGGGAGAATTTTGTTTTTGAATCAAATGTTTGCAAGGAAATTTTTTGTTATGTGAAGTCTAATTATGACAAAGGTAAAGTTTTTCCATTAGAATATTATTTGAATCATACAAATATAGAATTGGCAAATTTTACAAGAAAAGTAAACGAGGATAGTCAAAGTTTGCTTATGGATTGGGGTAGAAAAAATAAGAAAAAGGGAGAGAAAATTGAGAAGAATAACTACGGAGAAAACTACAGAAAAGAAGTGGAACAAATAAAAGATAGAGTCAAGCAAGCTTATTTTGAAAGGTTAGGTAAAGAAATTAGATTAATTACTTTACAAGCAATAGGAGATACAAAAGAATTAACAGAGGATGCGAAAAAATGTATTCTTATTCAGCAGGAATATCTATCACAGTTTAAAGATATAGGAGTAAATTCCAATTACATTTTTCGGAAATTGATCAAGTGACGGCTAATAACTTAAAACTAAAAACTAACAACTATTAATTATACATCATGGCATTAAACTACACATGGGCACTCTTAATTCTGATAGGATTTATCGTAGCGGTTTTTCAATATATTATTACCGGAAATGGTGAAGTGTTCCAGAAAATGCTCACAGGCATTTTTGATAGTTCCAAAACCAGTTTTGAAATTTGCCTAGGCTTGGCTGGCATAATGACCTTTTGGATGGGAATTATGAATATAGGAAAAGAGGCAGGATTGCTCGATAAATTAGCTAAACTGTTGTATCCCTTTTTTAGAGCGATATATCCTAGTGTTCCAGAGGGGCATAAATCTATTAGCTCGTTGAGTATGAATTTTTCTGCCAATATGCTAGGATTAGATAATGCCGCAACACCACTAGGTCTGCAAGCAATGAAAGATCTACAAGAAATCAATCCTAAGAAAGAAACAGCCTCTGATGCTCAGTTGATGTTTTTGGTATTAAACACAGCTGGTGTAACTATCATTCCTACTTCCGTGATAGCACTCCGTCAATCAATGGCTCTAGAGCAGGGCTTGGTAAATTTTAATGGTGCTGATATTTTTATCCCTACACTGATGGTTACTTTTTTTGGCTTTCTAGTTGCATTTTTATGTGTAGCCTATTTTCAGCGTATTAGTTTATGGAAATGGCCTATTCTCACACTATTTGGAATTGGTATTGCCTTGATGATTTTGCTATCCAATATGAACTCAACCAATATGCAATCGCTAGGTTCAACGATTGGCTATATCGGGAGCTTTATTATTCTCTCTATGATTATCACTTTTATAGCCTCAGGATTTTACAAGCGGGTCAACATGTATGATGCTTTTGTAGAAGGTGGCAAAGGAGGGTTTCAGTTAGTCATTAATATAGCACCATACCTTGTCGTCATGCTATTTGCAGTAAGTGTATTCCGCACTTCAGGGTGTTTAGAGTTTCTGATGAATGGAATTCGGAATATAGTGGCAATGACAGGAATGGATACTCGATTTGTAGAAGCAGTTCCCGTAGGACTTATGAAGCCTTTGAGCGGAAGTGGAGCTCGAGGTATCTTAGTTGATGTCATGAAAGCCAATGGTGTAGAGAGTTTCGTCTCTAAAGTAGCCTGTATCGTACAAGGTGGAACGGAAACGACCTTTTATATTTTAGCAGTATATTTCGGAAGTGTAGGCATAAAAAATAGTCGTTATGCACTATTCTGCGGCTTAGTGGCTGACTTTGCAGCTTTGATTATTGCGATATTTGTAGGGTATGCTTTTTGGGGGTAGATCTAGTTTTAAGTGCTAAGTTTTAAATGTATTAAGTATCAGGTGTAGTGTATCTAAACATTGTCGAAAATGAATATACACATCGGCTGTCACTCCTTCTATTAACTAATAGCGACTGCGACTGAGAACTGCGACTTTTAAACTTTAAACTATTAAAGATTCCCTCTTCTAGCTTGCTCTCTTTCTATAGATTCGAAAAGAGCTTTGAAGTTGCCTTTTCCAAATGATTTAGCACCCCTGCGCTGAATAATCTCGAAGAAAAGAGTCGGTCTGTCTTCTAATGGTTTGGTAAAAATCTGCAACAGATATCCTTCCTCATCTCTATCAATAAGTATGTTTAATTTTCTAAGTGGCTCTAATTCTTCTTGAATCGTACCTACTCTATCTAATACGTCTTCATAATAATTATCAGGTACATATAGGAACTCCACACCTCTATTTCTAAGCTCTGTCACAGTTTCTATAATATTATCTGTGGCTATGGCTATATGCTGTACCCCAGGACCACGATAAAAATCAAGATATTCTTCGATTTGTGATTTTTTCTTGCCATCTGCGGGTTCGTTGAGTGGAAATTTTACATAACCGTTTCCGTTGGTTACCACTTTGGACATTAAGGCGGTATATTCCGTTGAAATATCTTTATCATCAAAGGTAGCGAGGAGACTGAATCCCATAACTTTTTCATAAAATTCTACCCACTCATTCATTTTGCCAAGTTCTACATTTCCTACACAGTGATCTACATATTTCAGACCTATAGGAGTAGTTTTTAATGTACTTTTCATTGCCTTATAACCTGGCATGAAAGCCCCTGTATAATTTTTTCTTTCTACAAATGTATGAATCGTATCTCCATAAGTTTTTATGGAAGCAGTAACTATTTCACCATTCTCATCCTTCATTGTTTTTGGAGGATGAACGCCTACTCCACCTCTAGCCACAGTCTCTTCATAGCTCTTTGTGGCATCATCGACCCATAGCGCTAGGACTTTGACCCCATCTCCATGCACCTTACAATGATGTGAAATCTCCGAATCTGGGTCCATTGATGTGGTTAAAACAAATCTTAGTTTATTTTGCTGAAGTACATAAGATGCACGGTCTCTAATACCTGTTTCTGGACCTGCATAAGCCACTAACTCAAATCCAAATGCTGCTTGATAAAAATAAGCTGCTTGTTTAGCGTTACCTACATAAAATTCTATATGGTCTGTACCTAAAAGAGGCAAAAAGTCTGGAGCATGCTCTACGATTTTTTGTGCCGAAGTTGTCATATTTTGAAATTTTGGTGAGCAAATTTAAGGTTATTGGTACATTTGGTGGATTATTTTTGACAATAGTCTTCGGGCTATTGTATCTTTAATTCGTATATAAAGAGGATTATTTTTTAACTTAATTAAATCCCATATTCTATCTTTGTCGTGTGTATTAAATAACATAATGAAATATAGTCTTTTATTTATAGTCGTCCTCTGGGTTTTAGGGTGTAGTAAAAGTGCCGATTCCGAAGCTCCAAAAATAGAATTTATTAAGCCTAAAGGAATGGATACATTCTCGGTAGGCATAGATAGCCTTCACCTCAATTTTAAGCTAACAGACGATGACAATCTTACTCAATATAGCTATGTAATTAAAGATACCTTCGATGTTAAATATGTGACCAATGGTAAATTTATAGATGGTAAAACTCATGTGCATAGCAGCTATGTTGTATTCGGTGGTTTCGGCGGATTGCAGAAGCTATGGCTCTATATCACGGCATATGACAGAGCCTACAATAAGACTGTTGAGGTCAGAGAATTTTATGTTCAACCATAGTTGATATCTAGCTAAAGAACTTTGATTTTTTACATCTAGTTTTGCGGTGTTTTATAATCAGACACCTATGATTAGAATAGTTTTTTGTTTTGTTTTGCTCCTTTCTGTTACTCACATCTATGGACAGCGGGGGAGTGATTTGAGTGAATTGACTCCTGCTGAGTTAAAACAAAAGCGGTATGAGGATTCTATGCAGAAAAAGCGCGAAGATTTTGCTCGTGACTTTGACACTAGAAATTATTTTCAAAAATTACGGGAGATAAAACTAAAAGCAGACACCGTTCAGCTTAATGAAACCTTAGCGTATTTTCAAGAGATTGAGCCCTTTGCAGATACGATTACTCAATTAACCATACAATCGTCTGCGCTTTCCATTTTTCCTAACTCGATTAAGAAGTTTAGAAAACTGAGAACTTTAACCTTGCGCCGATGTCCGTCTGTGCATTTAGAAGCATTGTTTAATCAGATTAAGGATTTGCCAAATTTGACAGAACTTCACATAATATTTTCAGAGAAGGCTAAATTACCAGAAAATATCGGGTTATTGAAAGGAGTAAAAAAATTAGATCTCAATGGTAATAAACTCAATGAACTTCCTCAAGGATTGGTCAACATGACCTCATTGGAGTCCATCAATTTGCATAATAATCCTACGATAGATATAGACAATGTGGGGCAGATTTTAGCCAACGTACCTAAACTTAAATCTGTTAAACTTAGTGGGTGTAAGCTTGAGGCTTTAGGAGAGTCTTTCGGCAAATTAAATCAAATAGAGGAGCTGGATCTCAACCTGAATTCTATAGTAAATCTACCTGCTAACCTTGAAGGTATGAAAAAACTTCGAAGTATAAATCTCTCAAGGAATAGCAAGTTAAATAGTATTCAGATTTATTCCACAATGGCGCAGATTCCAAATCTAGAAGAGTTGGATTTATCCGATTGTGGTCTTTCGGAATTAAGCCCAGGAATAGGTACTATGACAAAATTGAAAAAACTAATTTTAACTAATAATCCAATAAAGAAAATAGCCTCTGAAATCGGAAATCTATCACAATTGGAGGAGTTTTATTTAAGCGCTGGTCAGTCGCAGAAGGACAGAATTCCACTGACTGAACTTCCTAATTCTATAGGAAGCTGTATGAAGTTGAAAAAAATGGATTTGAGGGGTTGTCAATTAAATGCATTGCCTAGTAGATTTTCACTTTTAGAAAGTATTACCTACCTAGATTTGAGTTGGAATCAGCTAGTTAATTTTCCAGATGTTATAAAAACGCTGCCTATATTATCTTATCTCGATTTAAGTCATAATAAGATTAGCGAAATCCCAAGTGATTTAGGTTTGCTAGCTTTATCCTTAGAGACTTTTTATATAGAGGCAGATTTTTATTCTCCATATAAGGAAAAGATAAATAAAATTCCGCCATCGCTCGCTCGTTGTAAAAATCTAAAAAGATTATCCCTCAAAGATCAGGTTTACGAGTCATTGCCAGATAGGTTCTGGTTTGATCTCACAAAACTCGAAGAATTAAATTTAATGGGAGCGCTTTTACAAGAAATACCAGATGCTATTGAAAACCTTACTGAGTTGCGAGTCTTAAACTTCAAGTCTAATGAAATAAAACGGATTTCTCCTTCTCTGGCTAAATTGAAGAAGTTAGAAGATTTCAATATTAGTTATAACCCAGGTATAAATGCTGGTGAATTACTACAATATATTCAAGCGATGACTCAGCTTAAATTTGTGGATATAAGTTATAATGATATTAAACGTGAACTACTAGAACCAATAGCTTCACAGATGAAGCAAACAAAATTTGTAAAACTGGAGACCAAAGATTCTCCAGCATACGAGAGACCAAAGGGAAGATAGAAAAATTTACTCACTTATATTTCGACCTTATAATGTCACATTCAAAGAAACAAATTCAGAAAGCAATTCTATCAGTCTACTATAAAGATGGACTTGACAAACTGGTCAAACTTTTGTACAGTCAAGGCGTAGAGTTATACTCTACTGGGGGTACCTACCAGTTTATAAAAGATTTAGGGCTGCCATGTGTTCAAGTTGAAAGTTTGACAGGCTTCCCAGAAATTTTAGGAGGTCGCGTCAAAACACTGCACCCTGCAATTTTTGGTGGATTATTGGCCCGAAGAGATTTAGATGCTGATGTGAAGACCATGCATGAGCATCAGCTACCTTTTTTTGATTTAATGATTTGCAATCTTTATCCATTTGAGGAGTACTTAAAAAATAATGCTAATGAAAGCGAATTGATTGAAAAGATTGATATTGGTGGAGTTACGCTTATTCGTGCGGCAGCTAAAAATTTCAATGATGTGGTATGTATTGCTCAACCTTGTGATTATGAAAAATTGCATCAAATTATAGAGAAATCTAATGGCAGTACAACCATAGAAGAACGCAAATTTTTTGCAGCGAATGCCTTTGATACTATCGCTCATTATGATAGAACCATAGCGAACTATTTCTTAAATATTGAGTCTAACCCTTTAAGGTATGGAGAAAATCCTCATCAACAGGGTTGGTTTCAGGGTGATTTTGATGATTTGTTCGAGAAGTTGAATGGCAAGGAAGTTAGCTACAATAATATCCTAGATATCGATGCTGCATGCAGACTGATACAAGATTTTTCAGAACCGACTTTTGCTATTATGAAACACAATAACTCTTGTGGATTGGCCAGTCGAAAAACTATACAACAAGCCTATGAAGCAGCCTTTGCATGCGACCCAAAGAGTGCTTTCGGTGGAGTATTAATAGCCAATCGGGAGTTAGATGAAGCGACCGCAGAGTCTATGAATTCCTTGTTTTTTGAAATAATAATTGCTCCTGAATTTTCTGAAAAAGCTTTAGAAATTCTAAAATCAAAGAAAAATAGAATTATTTTGAAGCAAAAGCAGAATCCAAGTTATAATTTGAAAATAAAATCCGCACTAAATGGACAACTCGTACAGGAGGACGATAAAAGTGTGGAGACAAGAAATGATTGGAAATTGGTTACAGAATCAGCGCCGAATGAGGAAACAAAATTGGATTTAGAATTCGGCATCATAGCTGTGAAACACCTAAAGTCAAATGGTATAGCACTCGTTAAAAACCAGCAACTAATCGGAATGGGCTGTGGACAGGTGTCGCGAATTGATGCACTGGAGCATGCTATAAAAAAGTCAATAGAGTTTGGTTTTGATCTCAATGGTGCTATTATGGCGAGTGATGCATTTTTTCCATTTGCAGACTGCGTAGAAATAGCCCATAGGGCTGGAATCATTGCTGTAGCGCAGCCAGGAGGGAGTATGAAGGATCAAGATAGTATAGATTATTGTAATGCAAATAAGTTAGCAATGGTCTTAACTGGAGTGCGCCACTTTAATCACTAGGATATCTAGTTTAAAGTAGAAAGGTAATATTAAACTTTACCTAATCAGTATCTTTCAGCTTTATACTTTCAACTTTTATCTAAGGGTTAGGGTTAAAAAACGATAAATTTAATTTTCTTTTAATTCTTATTTTCCTTGCAGATAGATATAAAATATAAATTTGCCATATCGTTATGAGCAAGAAGTTTTATTCGAAGTTATTGGCTTTTATTGTAGGTATTCTTTGTCTTCAGACAGAGCTAGGTGCCCAAGAGGCTTCTATTTCCTTATCTCCCAATCAAATAATGATTGGAGATCATATGGAATTGGAGTTGAAGTTTAAAAATAAAGGCTACTCAAATACCATGTTCCCTTTAATCAATGATACGAGTATAGGTAATTTTCGCTTAGTAGAACTTACTAAAATCGATACTTTTTTTAGTGGAAATGATATTGTAATAGCGCATAACTATAAAATCACCTGCTTTGAGGATAGCATTCAGATATTTCCTGCATTAATCTTTAGAAATGGACCGATTGATGTGTATACAACGAATCCTATAAAGATAGCAGTCAATTCTCCTAATATTGATAGTGCACAAGATATTAAGCCTATTAAAGATATCATATTGCTGCCGCTATCCAAAGAAGAGGTCTTTAGTTATTTATTTATTAGTTTTATATTGTTGGCACTCGTTCTGCTTATATATTTTATCTACATCAAGTATATACGAAAAGAAAAACTATTCGATAGAGAAAAGCCAGAAGATCCTCCACATGTGGAAGCCCTAAAAGCTCTGAAACAGGTGGAAACAGAAAATTTATGGCAAATGGGCAAGGTCAAAGAATATTATGATAGAATATCAGACATTCTGCGCGCATATATAGAGAAAAGATTTGGGATAAAAGCCCTCGAGCAAACAACCAATCAGTTGCTAGTAAGTATGAATGAAATTCAACTTCCGGAGTATATCATCCAAGATATGGATGAGATATTGACTAAGTCAGATTTAGCTAAGTTTGCTAAAGAGGTGCATGCAGGAGAGTTACATATAGCTATTATTAAAATGGCATATAAGTTCGTACAGTCTACTCAACTGAGCAATGATGTAAATAAAAGAACAAATGCGCTACAAGTAAAAAGGTTTTATGCCCAGAATAAGTATGCTTATAAGACTATTGCTATCAATCAAATCTCTCTAAAAGTTCTTATTTATGGATTGATTACTACTATGGTTGCCTTATCCGCTACTATCATCCTTTCTTATAGTATTCCTATTAATTATATCTTAGGTTTATTGGCAAATAGTACCTATATGTTTTTTGTTTGGTTTGTATTGCTCGGTATATTAGTAACTGTCGTGGCATTATTGACCGTAAGATCGAAATATTTTGCCTATTTGCTAATTTTCGATTACAACTCATTTGTCATAAAAGAAAAAACACAACAGAAAGCGATTTTATTTAAGGATATTGTAGAATGTAATTTGAATAAAAAAGGCAATATGGTCATTACAGATAAGGCGTTGAACAATTATATAGTGCCTAAGGAGGTAGAGTATTTTCAAGAAGTTTACGATCGCATTCGAGATGTTTCAGATTTAGAATTAAATGCAGACTAAGTCATGATATTATTAAATGTAAGCTATGGTAATCCGTGGGCATGGTTTCTATTAATCATACCAATAACTATGCTCATTTATCATTGTATGATGCAAGGCCAGAATCGTATGAAGATTTATGTGTCATCTTTCTTTGACTATAAATTAAATTCTTGGAAAGTGATTTTAGTGAAATCATTGCCATATATGAAGGTAATAGCTGCTGTATTGATAGTGGTCGCTATAGCAAGACCGCAGGGTAGTTTTACAAAAGAAAAATCATTTACTAAGGGTATTGATATAGTGATGGCCATTGATGTCTCTACCAGTATGCTGGAAAAAGATTTTAGCCCCAATAGACTAGAAGCGGCTAAAGCTGTAGCTTCAGAATTCGTTTCCAAAAGACCAAACGATAGGATAGGGGTAGTCGTTTTCGCAGGGGAGAGTTTTACACAGTGTCCGCCTACAATAGATCACAATATTGTTCAAAAGCAAATCGAAGCTATTCAGGATGGACTCTTGGAGGACGGCACAGCTATTGGAATGGGATTGGCCACCTCAGTTAGGGTTTTAAAAAATAGCAATGCCAAAAGTAGAGTCTGCATATTGCTTACAGACGGTGTCAATACCGCTGGGAAAATAGACCCTCTAACTGCTGTAGATATAGCTAAAAACTTTAATGTAAAGGTTTATACTATAGGTGTGGGAACACCTAAAGGAAATATATTGGGGATAGATGAGGGCCTTATGAGTACAATATCTAAGAGTACGGGAGGTATCTATTTCCGCGCTGGCTCTACCGCTCGCTTGAAAGAAATTTACGATCAGATCAATCGTTTAGAGACTATAGAAATAGAGAAAAATGCCATGCACAAGAAAACAGAACTGTATCTACCTTGGCTGCTTGCTGCATTTGGACTATTAGTCCTTCAATTTGTACTAAAATATACCGTGTTAAAGGGGATCGTTTAAAGTTAAATTCGGAAATTGAATTGGCGCTTCAGCTGTTTATTAGTTTTCATTTTTAGTGCAATTTCTTGCCATTTAATAATTCCATCCAAGCGCTCACAGCTCGGCTATCAGTCTTATGATTATTGGGAACTGAATGATAGTTTTCGTTTAATTAAATTTAACCCTTATAATTTAGGGCTTAGAGCGCAAATATCAAAAAAGAAAACGTTTATCGTTTTTTTGCATGACAACCGATGTAGGGGAACTGTTTGTTCTAGAAATACCTTGTTAGGGATTCTCAATGGAGCAGATAGTATAGAGCTCATACCAGTGGTTCATGATTATTTATATGATTTTTCAAAATCTATAAGAAATAGATACGCAAAAGAGCAAATCATCTATTATACAGATGCTAAAATATATGGACGAACTATTAATTCCATAAAATCTTGGAATGAAGATGTATTGAAAAAATTTGACCCCCAGTACAATATGGATTCCGCTAGTTATAATTTCTATTTCCTAGATTCATTATCAGGAGCGAAATTTTATTTTTATAACAAAAATGTCCATAGTCTGAAAGCAGTTATAGATAGTTCTAAATGCATAGCTTTTAAGCTTTAAGTGTATTTATAATACCAATTTAATCATTAGAAGCCACTACGTGTCGAACTATATGATTCAATCGATTCTACATTATGGAAAGTTTTAAAACTTTAGGGAAGTCTCGTAAATAAGCCTTATCTTTGTACTACTATGTATAAAATGCTCTGCCTTATTGCTATTTCTCTACAACTGCACACAGCGGATGCCCAGGGCACATGGACTTGGCTGCATGGGGATTCAGTGACTAATTCGAATAGCAATAGAGTAAATAGAGGTACGAAAGGGCTAGCTTCCTATAATAATCTACCACCAAGTAACCATCGAATTAATGTCAGCTGGAGAGACTCTAGTGATAAGTTTTGGGTCATTATCGAAAATTACAAGTATGGAGGAAGAGATTCCTCTGAAATATGGTCTTATGATTGGGTAACGAATCGCTGGACATGGGAAGCGGGGTATGATAAGCTAGAAATAGAAGGCAATATACCAAACGACTTTCTTATTTATATGCACCAATGGTTTCTTTTTAACATACATGAATATCCATCATGGACGGATAGTATAGGTAATTTGTATTTTTTCTATGAATTCGATAAATATGTTTCAAGTAATCCTAGTATGATTATAAAATTTGATATTAACACAAAGAAATTTCAGGTTTTAGACTACCGATTAGATTATTTTAATTATGGTACAAAAGGCATAGCGAGATCTGCAAATTGGCCAAAATTTATGCACCAAGCAACTACATGGAAAATAGGAAATCAAGTATTTATTTTTGGCGGGTCAGTTGGTAATGAGTTATGGGAATATAATATGAAGACGGGCTTATGGACATGGCATGGTGGAGGAATTAATACAAATCATTACCATAGTTATGGTACAAAAGGCATATCAAGTTCTGCAAATTGGCCACCTATCAAATTCTCACTAGTATCTCATTGGGTAAAAGGTAGCAGGTGCTATTTGCATGGCTATGGTCATGACTTTTATCAAAATGATTTATGGGAATTTAATGTAGCTTCTAAAAAATGGACATGGATTCTTGGAGATACTATTGCTATGTCTGAAGGAAGTTATTCTAATAAGCATTGCGTCGATTCACCTATTTTTTATCCGGCTCCTAGAATTTATCATTCTAGTGTGATGAATAATAATTGTAATAGTTTGTTTTGGTTTTATGGTGGCATGAGATATACAAGCGGTAAGGATATAATATACTCTGATTTGTGGGCTTATAATCCGTATAAAAACAATTGGATTTGGCTATACGGAGGTAAAACAGATTCAAGTTCTGCATTCACTTATGGACAAAAAGGAGTTACTAGCAAAAATAATAAACCCCCGCCTCGAAGAAGTCCTGCAATGTGGACTGATAAGCTAAATAGATTATATATTTTTGGCGGATATTATTACACAGACGATAAATCTACTCTTTGGGGGACGAACGACCTTTGGCGCTACGATCCTGATACTAATTGCATCAACATTAAACTTTTTGACAAGTTTATTGACCGTAATATTAAATATAGCCTTTGTCTAGGCGATAGCGCGGTGGTCAAGGTGGGTGCAGGCTATGATAGCCTAATGGTAATGCCTTCTGCAAGCGAGGCATCAATTCGCACCGTAGCTGGTGGTGTTGAAATCACCCTCAAGCCCACTACCACTAAAAGTTATAAGATAATCGCCTATGGTCAACGCTGTGAAAGTCAGCTAGACTCTCTTACTGTGCCTATTGTTGTACACCAAGAAATATTAAACAAAATTGACACCACTATCTGCGAAGGGCAGGTCGTCCGTGGTAGAACCACCACAGGCAGCTATGCCGATACCCTTACCGCCTCTAGTGGCTGCGATAGTATAGCCCGGCTAAACCTAACCGTTATTCCTAAATATCTCACGATCGATACCAGTATCTGCCGTGGAAAAAGCCTCTATGGCTATACCACCGCAGGGACATACTACGATACCCTCACGAGCAGCCAAGGCTGTATCACCTACCGCACCCTCCGCCTCAGTATCCGAGAGCCGAGTAGCAGCACCCATACTCAAACTATCTGCGAAGGACAGAGCTACTGGGGACATAGCACTACGGGTACGCATAGCGATATCCTCATCGCAGCCAATGGCTGTGATAGCACCCGCACCCTAAACCTCACAGTTAATAAAAAAAGCTATTTCACCCTCAACCAAGAAATCTGCCGTGGCGAGAGCTATGAGGGCAGAAGCCAAGCAGGCACCTATCTCGATACCTTCCGCAATGCCAAGAACTGTGATAGTATCCGCACCCTCGTCCTGACCCTCAGAACTCCGAAAATCATAAAAAAACTCAGGGATACTGCTATCTGCCGAGGTTCGGAGGCTATTCTCGATGCAGGGCTAGGGCATAGAGACTATCTCTGGAGCACGGGAGAAGTAAGTCCGTCTATTCTTGTCAAGAGTGAAGGAGAGTATAAACTGAGCTATACCGATACCGCCAACTGCAAAGGACGAGACTCCGCTAAGCTAAAATACCATAATGATACCGAAATCATTCTACAAGACGAGATAAGTAACTATAAAGGAGAACTTCTCTTTCTCAACCCACAGATAAAACCAAGTGATATGGGCGGCAAATATCGCTGGACTCCGTCCTATATGTTCCAGTGCGATAGTTGTCGGACTGTGCGGTTTCGATTAGATAGCAGTGCGGTCGTCCGATTAGAATTTACCGATGCACAGGGCTGCCGAGCCTATAAAGATGTCCAAGTCAATATCTACGATAGCTGGGCAGTGGGTTTTCCTACCGCTTTCAGCCCGAACGGAGATGGTACGAATGATGAATACTTCCCCAATGTAGAAAATATTTTATCCTACAACATAGCCATCTATAACCGATGGGGCGAGAAAGTATATGCCTCTGACAACCTCCATCAGAAATGGGACGGACGTTATAAAGGTGACCCAGTTCCACTGGGTTCATATAGTTACTTCGCCGAAGTCATTCTCCTCAATCAGGATAGAAGAACGTATACAGGGACGTTTCATCTGGTGAGGTAGGGGAGTGTTCATCATCTCAGATACCCTTCGTATGAATAGGAACTATTCTAAACTATTTTTTGTCTTTACATTATATAAAACAGTTTTGAAGTGATTACCTTAAATCCACAGCGTATTACCATCAATCATTCTAAGAAAAAGGAATTTGTGCTTCTCCCTCAAGATGAGTTCGATAAATTGATAGAAGAACTAGAAAGTTTAGAAGATGTTAAGTTGTATGATGAAGCTAAAAAAGAGGATAATGGAGATCGTGTAATGTTTTCTGATTACTTGAAAAAAAGAAAGGTAAAAAAATGAGATATACCATTGTTTTATCTAGAAAAGCAGAAAAACAATTAGATAAACTTTCGGACAAAATTGTACAGCCAATACTAGATTAAATATCAGACTTAGGAGACAATCCTCGACCATCAGGTTATAAGAAGTTAAAAAGTCGTCCTGGATATAGGGTTAGAGTAGGGGATTATAGAATCATTTATGATATTTTCGATCAAAAACTACTTGTAGATGTCATTGCATTATAATTAATCCCAGATTAATCATTAGAAGCCACAACGTGTCGAACTTTATGATTCAATCGATTCAGCATTTTCTAATGCGGAATTTGGGATAAATGTAAGAAATTCAATGAATAGAGCAGAGACTTGAGTTTTTAATTTTAAAATTCCCAGCTTACATTTATCCCCAAATCTTAAATACTTGTCTTATTTCCAATACTTTTTAAATTTTTCTATCTACCTTTGCACTCCTTAAAAAATTTATTCACTAACTTTTAATTAATTTTCAAGTTAAATGGCAACAAAAATCAGATTACAAAGACACGGTAGAAGTAAAAGACCGTATTACTACATCGTAGTAGCAGACAGCAGAGCGAAGAGAGATGGTAAATTTATCGATCGTATCGGTAACTACAATCCATTGACCGTTCCTGCCACCATAGACATCGACTTTGACAAAGCATTCGACTGGGTCATGAAAGGCGCTGAGCCTTCGGACACCTGTGCGAGAATACTTTCCTACAAAGGCGTTCTTTACAAAAAGCACCTAGCAAGAGGTGTTCGAAAAGGTGCTCTTACAGAGCAAGAAATGGAAACCAAATTGCAAGAATGGCTAGCAGGTAAGGAAAAGTCTGTAGAGGCTCACATAGAACAAGTAGCTAAGTCAAAGGCAGCTAAAAAAGCAGCAGCTTTGGCAGAGGAGACTAAGAAAAAAGAAGAATACGCTAAGAAACTAGAAGAGGCAGCTAAGCCAGCCGAAGAAACTCCAGCTGAAACAGCAGAAGCAGAGGTAGCTGAAACTCCTGAAGCAGAGGCTGCTGCTGAGGAAACAGCAGAGACTCCTGCGGAATAATTTTTCATAAACTAGTTCTCTGAAATGCAGGAAACGGAAGTCAAATTGATTAGTGGTCGAGGATCTAAAACCCTATCGGAGTCTATATCCAAGATTATGAACATCCCTTTATGTGATGTCATAGTCAATCAGTTTAGTGATGGAGAGTTCCAGCCAGTGATCAATGATTCTATCAGAGGACATCACGTTTTTATCATTCAATCTACTTTTCAGCCATCAGATAACCTTATGGAGCTTCTGATGCTTGTAGATGCCTGTAAAAGAGCTTCGGCAAGATATATCACAGTCGTAATGCCTTATTATGGCTATGCTAGACAGGATAGAAAAGACAGACCACGTGTGAGTATTGCATCCAAGCTTGTGGCAGACCTCTTGACGGTAGCAGGAGCCAGTAGAGTCATGACCATGGATGTGCATGCAGATCAGATTCAAGGCTTTTTTGATATTCCTTTGGATCACCTTTTTGGGTCTTCAATTTTTATACCTTATATATCTAGTCTGAATCTAGATGATCTCTGTATAGCAGCGCCAGACGTAGGAAGTACCAAACGGGCTAGATTCTATGCACAGCAGTTTAACTGTGAAATGGTCATCTGCGATAAGTATAGAAAGAAGCACAATGAAGTAGCAGAAATGACTCTTATAGGTGATGTCAGCGGAAAAAATGTCATTCTGGTAGATGACATTATTGATACGGGAAATACCTTGTGCAAGGCTGCAGACCTTATCATGGAAAAAGGAGCTAAGAGTGTGAGAGCTATGTGTACCCACCCGGTCTTAAGTGGTAAGGCTTATGAGAATGTAGAAAATTCGTCCTTAGTAGAATTAGCCGTTTCGGATACTATTCCACTCAAAAAAGAAAGTAAAAAAGTAAAAGTAATCACGGTGGCGGATTTATTTGCCAGCGCGATAGAAAGTACCTTTCAGTACAAATCAATTCATTCATTATTTATTAAAAACACATTAAAATCATCATAAATGGAAATCGTAAAATTAGAGGCTCAAAAAAGAGAGCAAATCGGGAAAAAAGCCACCAAAGCAGTGCGTAATGGCGACCTAGTACCATGTAATCTATACGGCGGTGGTGAGAATATCTCTTTTACTGTAGAATATAATCCTTTGAAGAAAGGAATTTATACAGATAAATTTAAGATATTTGAAATCAATATAGCTGGACAGGTAAAAAAAGCTATCGTCAAAGAAATTCAGTTTCATCCAGTTACTGATAGCATGATTCATATCGACTTTCAGGAGCTATCTGCCGGAAAGAAAGTGAAGACAGAAATTCCTATCATAGCTAAAGGCTTCTCTAAAGGCCAGCAAGCAGGTGGTAAATTGGAAATTAAATTGAGAAAAATTAAGATCAAGGCTGATGCCGATAAGATACCTACATTCGTAGAGGTGGATGTCACTCCATTGGAGCTTGGAAAGTCTCTGAGAGTAAGAGATATTGTGACGAATGGTTGGGAAATATTAAATGCACCGGCTATTCCTATCATCTCTATCTCTATCCCTAGAGCATTGAGAAGCGCACAGACCGCCGCAGCTGCAGCAGGAAAATAAGAATTCTAATTTTGTTTTTATAAAGCTACTCCTTTGTGGGTAGCTTTTTTTATCCCAAGAACCCATTCATTTGTTTTTGGCTTTCTTGGAAGTCAAGAAGCAAAAAAAAATATGTACATTTGGTATGTGTTTTTAAATTCTAAAACCTAAGTATTGAAATTATCCGCCAGTTTATATTCGAGCAAACAATCAAGTTTGATAGATGCTGCTAAGGAGTTGGAGCCGTATATGGTGGATTATTGGCATATCGATAGTCGAGAGGATTTCTCAGTATTTGCAGATATTGACAGCTTAAAAAAAGTTTCAGAGACTCCCGTTGACTTGCATATTATAACAAAAAATCCAGCAGATTTTTCCCCCGAATTAGGGCGAGATAATATTCGTAGAGTCGCTTTTCAGATAGAGGAGATCGAAGGTCAATTTGATTTTCCTAAGCTGGAAAATAAAGAACTGGGATTGGCTATTATGGTGGGTCATCCTAAATTAGAAGAAACGATAGCACAGTATGAAAATCAGGTAGATTTTGTATTATTGATGATGACAACTCCAGGGGTAAGTGGAGGTCGTTTTGACAAAAATCATTTTGCGATTATTTCTCATCTCGTACATAAATTTCCTAATATCCAATGGTGTGTAGATGGCGGTGTTAACCACGAAATTTCTTATATATTGCGACTCATAGGGGTGCAAAGTGCTGTGGTAGGCTCTTATCTACTCAATCACGAAAATATGGCTCAAGCTATTTTGAAGATTAGAAGTAATCATGTGCGATCAGAATATCATGTTGTAGATTTTTGTATTGCCTTAGAGAATTTACCAATAGTCACTGAAAAAACAAGGGTCGTAGACTTATTGACAATTATTCAAAAACATAAGCTAGGAATAGCATTTTATGTCAACGAGAATGGAGCCTTAGAAGGGGTAATTTCGAATGCGGATATTCGCAGAGTTCTAATCGAAGGTAAGTTTAGTTACGATATGACTATTCAGGAATTTGTGAATCGAAATCCAAAGTGCATTCTAGAATCGGATTCCACTTCAGATATGTTAGAATATATACAAAAAATTAACTTCCCAATCTTAGTTCTGCCTGTAGTAGACTCGAACCGACTGTTAAAGGGAGCCGTTTCGTTTCACAAACTTTTAAGAGAAGATTAACTAATTGTTAATGACCTTTAAATACCTAAAAATAAACTGAAATTAGCTTCTCTTAGCGAAATTAAAAATACATTTGCTAGGACTAAAATCGATCATAATTAAAATCACTATTAATTATTAATTGCTCATTATTAATTAAATTCCATGATACTTCACGTACAGAAAAAAGCAAATATTGCCGCCTTACAAGATTTTTACAGAGCCTATTCTTTAGAAGAAAAGGACCATTATGTCTTGATAACGCCTTCTGCTGTCAAAGAGGCAGATGAAAGCCATAAAGATGATATCATAGCAAGCTATCCTATGGACTCTGATATCCAGCTAGCTAGTAGAAAATATATCTATCGTACTAGAGAAATAGCATTTAGTAATGATTTAGTTATAGGCGGTGCTTCGAATCATACGCTGATGATCACTGGTCCATGCAGCGTAGAGTCAGAAGAGCAGATCGATGCCGTAGCACAGTTTTGTGTTTCACAAGGCGTCAAGGTGTTGAGAGCTGGGTGCTATAAGCCACGCACTTCACCTTATACCTTTCAAGGATTAGGTCATAAGGGTTTGATTCTGCTGGCAAAAATGCGTGACAAGTATGGATTGAAGATAATTACAGAGGTCAAAGATGCGACCCATGTCGAGGATGTGATCGAGTTTACTGATATTATACAAATAGGCGCTAAAGCTATGTATGATCATGGGATTTTGCGCGCTTGTAGTAAAATTCAAAAACCTATTGTTTTAAAGAGAGGCTTTGGGTCTACTTTACAGGAATTTGTGCAGAGTGCTGAATTTATTCTTAGCGGTGGGAATAATAATGTAGCCTTGTGTGAGCGAGGCATAAGAACCTATGAAACCAAGACGAGATTTACCTTGGATCTTTGTGGTGTAGCTTATTTAAAAGAGCATACCAATCTTCCGGTTATATTAGACCCTAGTCATGCCATGGGCTATGCCTATGGTGTGCCTGATTTGACTAGAGCTTGTGTGGCTATGGGTGTCGATGGGCTGCTTATCGAAACACACCCAAATCCTAAAGATGCTAAGAGTGATGCTTCTCAGCAACTTAATTTTGAGGAATTCTCCACTTTGAAAAATTCACTAGATAAAGTAGCAAATGCCGTAGGAAGAAAAATAGTCTAGTTTGATTTCAGACCTGATATAGTCAAGGATATAACTAGTAACTTTTATCTTCCAACTCAAAACTATCACAATGAAATTTGCTTTTCTAGGTCCTGAATCTACAGGAAAGACTTCAACAGCAGAAGAAGTAGCAAGAAGGCTTCAGGGGGGGTTAGTACCTGAAGTTTCGAGAGAATTTTTAGCTGAAAAAGGATTGAATTATAGTTATGAGGATATTTTAGAAATAGCCAAACAACAATTCACAAAAGAAATAGAAATCTGCGATTTAAATCCTTATAAAGTCATCATTTGTGATACAGAATTAATTACGATTGAAATCTGGCTTGAATTCCTCGGTTACGAAGTGCCGAACTGGATTTCGACCTTTATTCACCAGTCCACTTATGATAAATATTTTCTATTCGATATTGATATTCCTTGGGTTTCAGACGGACTTAGGAATAATGAACATGATAGGGATTCGCTTCTAAATCAGTTTAAAAAGAAACTCAATTACTATAATAAAAATTGGGAATTAGTCAGTGGCATAGGAGAAGTTAGGATACTTTCTGTTCTTCAGTCTATTCAAGATTCGATTGGTAGTTCCGAGGAAGAATAAAATTGACTTAGTGAAACTTTGTGCCCATCTTTGTGAAACTCTGTGTTCCAATTAACAGCAAACTTAAATTAACTAGTTATAGAGTCGAAAATTATAAATACGTAATCCCTAGAGGAAACTCAGTATTGACCAGTTGTAATAATTTAGCTGAATTTTCCGGTTTTTCAATAATATCATATTCATTCCCATTTATAATAACAATGCGATGCTGACTCAATTGTTTGAAATAAGATAAATAGTTTGCATTAAGCTGCTCTAAATAGTTATCTTCAATATTCATTTCATAATCACGTCCTCGTTGAATAATGTTTTTTCTCAAAGAATCTATCGTGTGATATATATAAATAGTTAAATCTGGAATGGGAATTTGCTGAAACATAATCTGAAAGAGTTTTTTATAGAGGTCAAGTTCATCTCCTTTTAAATTTATGGATGCAAAGACAAGTGATTTATATAACACAAAATCACTCACAATATTATCTTGAAACAAGTCTCTTTTTTCAATTTCATTTTTTACCTGATGGTAACGAGAAGCTAAAAAAGCAAGTTCTAACGGGAAACTGTATTTTTCTTTTTCTACATAAAACTTGGCTAGAAATGGGTTGTCTTCAAACTCTTCTAGGAGTAATTTTGTCTCAAAGTGTTCTGCAAGGTACTTTGCAATAGTAGTTTTACCAGCACCTATGACACCTTCTATAGCTATATACTGATATTTCAATTTGATGTATGTACAAAAATGAGTATAAAGAAGCTATATGCTTTGGATTACTGACTTTGTTATTTTCCTTTATATTCGTTGACCTCAAGTGTGTCTTCACAATCTAATAACAAGTCTAGTATCGTAGCTCCCATGATGGGATGATAGAGCTCAGGGGCTATTTCAGACAGAGGGATTAACGTAAATCTTCGTTCATGTAGAAAAGGATGTGGAATTGTCAAATCCATTTCACAAATCATTTCATCCTCATACATCAGTATATCTATATCTATTTCTCGTGGTCCCCATTTATAGGTTTCCTCGCGCTCCATCAATTTCTCAATTTCCGCTATTTTTTCTAAAACCTTTTTTGGTTTTAATTTGGTCTCTACTTCTAATGCTTGATTTAAAAATTCATCTTGCTCATTCTCTCCCCAAGGCTGCGTTTCATATATTTTAGATTTTTTTAATATTTTGCCAATCTTTGATTCGACCTGCTCACGAGCTTTCTCTAGCTGCTTCATTCTATTGCCTATGTTGCTGCCTAATAAAAGGTGTATGACTGCCATTTTTCTTATCTTTACAGCAAAATTCAATAAAAAAAACCATATAGTATGAGAAATTTTTTAAAGACGATGTTGGCAGTGATTTTTGGGAATATAATATTTTTTGGAATATTTTTCTTCTTGATGATTGGACTAATTGCTGGCATAGCTATGAGTGCTAAAAATGGCAAGGAGAAAGTAAAAGGTGACCACATTCTTACATTGAATATTCGAAGTGGATTGTCTGATTTATCGCAGGATAAAAGCTTTGAATTCGGTATGAGTCAGGGAAATCAAAGTGCTATTAGTATATACGATATAATCGATGGAATAAAAAAGGCAAAAGAGGATAAAACCATCAAAGCATTATGGCTTCAGATGAATTATAACGAAGAGTTGTCCTATGCTCAAATCGATTTATTACGACAAGCTATTTCAGAATTTAAGTCAAGCAAAAAACCTGTTGTGGCATATGGCGAAACCATTTCGCAAAAAATGTACTATTTAGGCAGCATAGCAGACAAAGTTATGGTCAATCCTCAAGGAGCCCTTGATGTACGAGGTTTTGCAGCGCAGTTGACATTTTTCAAAAAGACTTTAGAAAAGTTAGAAATAAAGCCACAAATTTTTTATGCTGGAAAATTTAAGAGCGCAACAGAGCCTTTTCGTCTAGAGAAAATGAGTGAAGAGAATAAGATGCAAATGAAAGAATTATTGTCCGATATTTCCAATACAGTGCTCGCGAATATAGCCTCTGATAGAAAATTAAGTGTGGATGTATTAAATCTGGCAATAAATGAAATGCGCACGTCGATGCCTGAGGATGCCATGAACGCTGGCTTGATAGATAAAATAACTTATCTCGATGAAGCAGAAGGAGAATTGAAAAAGTTATTAAAACTCGGAGATAAAGCAGAATTGAAAAAAATGACTATGTCGAGCTTCTTAGAAGATAAATTTCCATCCATAGGAAGTAAAGGCATAGCAGTATACGTCGCTGAAGGTGATATTATAGACGGCAAAGCAGAAGAAGGTAGCATAGGTTCTGAGAATATGGTCAAAGATATCCGAGCAATGACAGAAAATGAAGACATTAAAGCGGTAGTTTTACGAGTCAACTCACCTGGTGGAAGCGCTCTTGCATCCGATGTAATTTTAAGAGAGCTTGAATTGTTAAGAAAGAAGAAGCCCTTGGTAGTTTCTATGGGGAACGTGGCTGCAAGTGGGGGCTATTATATAGCTAGTGGCGCTGAAAAAATATTTGCTGAGAAGAATACCATTACTGGTTCAATAGGAGTCTTTGGTATTATTCCAAATATTGGTCAAATGATGGAAAATAAGTTAGGCGTAACTTTCGATGAAGTTGAATTGCACGAGCATGCAGCTATGGGCATTCACAAAAATTTTGATCCTTTAGAAGCAACTAAAATTCAACAAGCTATTGATAAAATTTATATTAGCTTTAAGTCAGTGGTAGCGAAGGGGAGAAAAATGAATGTAGATAGTGTAGAAACCATAGCCCAAGGAAGAGTTTGGAGCGGCATACGCGCTAAAGAGCTCAAGCTTGTAGATGAAATAGGAGGATTAAAAGAAGCTATTTCGTATATAGCAAAATCGAACAATATTGACGAGACAGACTATTACTTTTATAATAAACGTAAAAGTGAATTTGCAATGCTTATGGAAGAGTTTTCAGGAGAGGATACTAGGTCTTCTATTGAAGAAAAATATTTGAAGTCAAAGCTTGGCTCATATGCTAAGTATTACGATATGCTAAAGTCGTTCGAATCAATTCGTGGCGCTCAGATGAGAATGGTTTATCAAATCAATGGACTATAAGCTTTCGTTCATTGTCAGAAGTTTTCCCACTCTACTATTTTGGTAATATTGCATACTGGAAGACCATTCTTTCCGAGAATGAAATAGTTCTTTCAACTAAACAAGTTATACCCAAAAAGTCTTATGCAAATCGTACGATAATACTAATGGCTAATGGATTGCAAACCATGTCTGTTCCGCTAATAGGAGGAAGAGGAAGTAAAGTGCCATTTGATGAAATCGAAATTTCTTATGGAGAGAATTGGATATCTAAGCATAAAATGACACTTCAATCTGCCTATTCAAAAAGTCCATTTTATGAATTTTATATGCCTTATTTTGAGAGTATACTTAATTCCAAACCAATAAAGCTATTGGATTTAAATAAGAAGATATTTTTAGAAATTATTCGGATATTGAAATTACAAAACATAGTTATGGAATCTGAATTTATTTCAACTATAAAATTTACCCCAAATGAGTTTGAAACACAGTTGTCAGTATACCCTCAAGTCTTTCGATATAAGTACGCATTTCAACCTGATTTATCTATTTTAGATTTGCTTTTTTGTCTAGGTCCAAATTCAAAAGATTACCTTTCACAATAGCTTTTAATCTGATTCCAGATAGAAAAAGCCATACTCATTTTTACGAAAAGTTTTTATTTTCAGATTTAGACGTTATAACATTTTAGGTCTAACTTTTCTTTGAATTTTCGGAATTATTTTGTAGATTTGTGGGTCTAAACACTACCATATATGGAAGTATTATTGGAAGAAATGAAAAAAGAAATTATTCAAATAATCAACGACAATCAGGACGAAGAATTCTTGAATAGAGTATTAGCGTTATTGGAAATTCAATCTATCAAAGTGAAACGTGACCCAAGTAGTGTAATCACGGGAGAAGAACTTAAAGAAAGACTTTACAAACATATAGATAATTTGCCTTGGAAAAGCTAACTTATACTAGTCAGGTAGAGTTATATTTATCAAATTTGATAGATTCATTATTTTTAAATGAGTATTTTGGGTTTAAGTCAAGTGCATATGAATATGTAGATGATTTATTACTTAAAATCGAAGAAGGCATTAGATTAAGGACTGAAAAAAACTCCCCTAAAAAATTAAAAGAATTAGGTTCAAGTTATTTAAGCTTTAACACTAATCCTCGAACAACTTGGTATGTGTTTTTTAATAAGTTAAACTCTGAAATCCACGATACCTATATCTTCAACAATCACGAAAAATTCGCACAATATTTAGATTTATAATTTAATCATTATGTCCACACAAGCATTATTTCTAGTAAAGAAACTTACAGCCACTGGCACGAGTGAAAAGATTTATATCATTCCTCCTCATAGAAATCGCTATTTATCTGAAATATCAGAGTCCATCCGAAAGTTTAATAAAGATGTCAGCGATCAATCGGATATAGCACAACGACTATATGCCCTATTTCTAGCTAAAGAAGAGGCTAAGAAAGCAGAGGATGAAACTTTGGTGGCAGCACTAGATAGATTATATAAATCCTTAGATGAAAAGTTAACTGTCGAGAATCGCAAGATTATTGAAGGGTGGCAATCAAAAGTTCAACGATACAAGGATGAATTTTATGTATTCAAAGTTCGTGACAAAGAATTAAAAATAGCTACTCATACCAAGTCTTTATCTCACCTCAGTATCCCTAAGGTGTCTATGCCGAAATACACTGCATGGGGAGATATTTTGAAATGGAATTTGCAAGAAAATGTTCCAGGAGAATTTCCATACACAGCCGGAGTCTATCCATTTAAGCGTGAGAATGAAGACCCTACGCGGATGTTTGCAGGAGAAGGTAGCCCTGAGCGAACCAATAAGCGATTTCATTATGTGTCTCTAGGATTACCAGCGAAGAGATTATCTACTGCATTTGATAGTGTGACACTCTATGGTGAAGATCCTGACCACCGTCCTGATATTTATGGCAAAATAGGCAACGCAGGCGTGAGTATATGCTGCCTTGATGATATGAAAAAACTTTACAGTGGTTTTGACTTATGCGAACCCAACTGTTCGGTTTCTATGACCATCAATGGACCAGCACCTATGTTGGTATCCTTTTTTATGAATACAGCCATAGACCAGCAGTGCGAAAAACATATCAAGGAGAATGGATTGGAGGCTGAGGTAAAAGAGAAGATAGCAGAAATATACAAAGGGAAAAAGCAACCAGCTTATACTCCTTATGAATCTGCTGAATTGCCAGAGGGTAACAATGGACTAGGCCTTATGCTACTCGGAGTAACAGGTGACCAAGTATTGCCTAAAGAAGTTTATGAAAAAATAAAAGCAGAAACCATAGCCAAGGTAAGAGGTACGGTGCAGGCAGATATTCTCAAAGAAGATCAAGCACAGAATACTTGTATTTTCTCTACTGATTTCGCTCTGAAATTGATGGGAGATGTACAAGAATATTTTATTCAAAATAAGATTCGCAATTTTTATTCCGTCTCCATCTCGGGCTATCATATTGCTGAAGCTGGAGCTAATCCTATTTCACAGCTTGCCTTTACGCTTTCCAATGGTTTTACATTTCTAGAATACTACGTATCACGAGGTATGAAAATCGATGATTTTGCTCCGAACTTTTCCTTTTTCTTTTCGAATGGTGTAGATCCGGAGTACTCTGTGATAGGTCGTGTAGCGCGTCGTATATGGGCCAAAGCTGTAAAGAATCTCTATGGAGGAAATGAGCGCAGCCAAATGCTCAAATATCATATTCAAACATCAGGTCGTTCCTTACACGCTCAGGAAATTGATTTTAATGATATTCGCACTACCTTGCAAGCGCTATATGCTATTTATGACAATTGTAATTCTTTACACACCAATGCCTACGATGAAGCGATAACCACACCTACCGAAGAGTCTGTGCGTCGTGCCATGGCTATTCAGATGATTATCAATCACGAATTAGGTTTGGCTAAAAATCAAAACCCCAATCAAGGTTCGTTTATCATAGAAGAGTTGACCGATTTAGTGGAAGAAGCCATCCTCATGGAGTTTGATAAATTGACAGAAAGAGGAGGAGTGCTAGGCGCTATGGAGACTATGTATCAGCGAGGAAAGATTCAAGAAGAATCTATGCACTACGAAATGCTCAAGCATACAGGAGAATATCCTATCATAGGCGTCAATACTTTTCTCAATAGCAAAGGCTCACCCACGGTGATACCGGGAGAAGTTATCCGTGCTACTGAAAATGAAAAGCAGCAACAAATAGCCACTCTTCAATCTCTACATTCTAAATATTCAGCTGAGCAAAAAGCAGCACTCGATAATCTCAAACTCGCCTCGCTACAAAATAAAAATCTCTTCAACGAATTGATGGAAGCAGGCAAGGTTTGCTCCTTAGGGCAAATATCCCATGCACTATATGAAGTGGGCGGACAGTATAGGAGGAATATGTAGGTCTTCCTTGAGTTTTATTAAAAATTCAACGTTTGAACATTCTAATTTCTTAGACCTGGTTCTTCTATAGGTTGTTCATTAAACTAAAACCAACAATAAACCCGTTGTTTCTGCCTGAAACACTACCGAATCCAGATGAACCACCGCTGTTTGGTGGATATAGTTCGCTAAGTCCTTTGAAAAAACGTATGCCTAATCCAAATTTGTACCCAGAACTTAGTTTTACATTAAATCCCCCACCATAGTTCAAACCGAGATCAAAACTTCTATATCCGCCATCACCAAACAGGTCTCCATAGGCTCTGTTATTTACTATAGCTTCTCCACCAAGACCAAGTGAGAAAGATGGGCCTATGTCTCCATAGATTTCAAAATTTTCACCTAGGGGAATCTTAGGTTTTAAAATTAAAGGTAACTCCAGATAATTTAGTTTTACATTAACCGATTGACCTTGATTAAATTTATAACCTTTGTTTGTAAAATTCAATTCTGGCTGAAAGCTAAAATGCTTGCCAAGTTCAAATTCAAAAAATAAAGCTGTATTTATACCAGTTCTATTATCGTAGTCTGCCTTCAAACTACCAGCAGATTCCGTAACATACATTGTTGACAATCCCAACCTACCACCAAAAAAAATAGACTTCTTAACAGGGTCTTGTGAACATAGGTTTATTGTCTGCATCAAAAAAACTAAAAATAAAATTTTTGTACTCATAAGGTAATTTTAAAAACAAAAATAAAAGAAAAATATTGACTATAAATTAATAATTCTAGTGATATCTAAGATTGGAAAACAAGATTTAAGAATTATAGAAAATTAATTACATTTGTATAAAGCCATTCGTATGAAGCAGTTTTTATTTATATTAGTTTTTAGTCCTTTATTTATTCAAGCTCAGTTTGGGAATAAGAGTCTACCTCCTGAGAGCTGGAATAGAGATGGGAAATGGTCTGCAATAGCTACGAAAGAAGTCAAGGCAGATGCAGTCGAAATAGAGCGATTAAAGGAAATAAAACATGCTTCTTATATCTGTGCTTCCGCTATCCCTGCCCAGATTCATTTCTCAGATTTCACCCTTTCTGAAATATTGCCAAACCATGATAAGGTCTACCGATTGATGATTAAGTCTAAGGATGCTTTAGGCATGATGCTGTTATTTGAAAATTTCAAACTACAAAATGGAGCCAAGCTCTGGTTGTATAACAAAGAAAGAACACATTTCGCAGGATTGTATTCTGATAAAGACAATTATCAGTCCAATGGAGAGTTTTTGACTTCACATGTATTGGGTAGTGAAATTGTAGTCGAATATGTAGAACCAGCCTCTATTCAAACTAGTGATTTTTCAATTACCAAGGTATATCATTATTTTAGAGGATTGAAAAGTAGTAATGGCAACGGATTCGGGTCTGCGGCTTCATGTATGATTAATTCTGGCTGCCCAGAAGGAAATGCAAAACCTGCAGCTCGCGACGCAACATGTCGGATCCGTGTAACTGGCTCAAGTTTTTCAGGATTCTGCACGGGAACTTTGGTTAATAATACATCGGAAGATAAAACCCCTTACATTTTAACGGCTAATCACTGCAGTGCGAAAAGTAGCTTGTTAGATTTAGTTAATTGGGAGTTCGATTTTCTTTATCAATCTGATTCCTGTTCTAATCAACCTTCTGAGCCTAGTCCAATAACTTTTAAGGGCTGTACTGCTCCTGCATATTCTGGCACGGATAACGGAGAATTCTCTTCTGATTTTTTACTATTAAGATTGAATTCTACCTTATCCACTGCTGTGCATGATTTTACATTTCAAGGATGGGATAGATCAGAATCTACTCATTTCGGAAATTACTGCTATCATCACCCAAAAGGCGATATTAAAAAAGTAAGTACATCCAATGATTGGGCAGTTTTGGCAAGCTATGGGGGCAATGTTCTTAATACTCATTTTTCAATGAAGTGGACATCAACGGTTGGCGGTCGTTCAGTTACAGATGAGGGTTCTTCTGGTTCTGCCTTGATTAATAGCAATGGTCTTCTTATAGGAACCTTGACTGGTGGGTCTGCTTTATGTACTAACCTAGATGGAACAGACTTTTATGGTCGACTATTCATGCATTGGGATAAATTTGGGACAGCTAATGATAGAAGATTAAAACCCTGGTTAGACCCTGGAAATACGGGTGCTACTACTGTCCGTTGTGTTAAATTGTCAGGTGCTCCTGCTTCAATATCGTCCAACGAAGATGCTGAAAAATTAGTATATAATTTCAATGGTAATGATTTAAATTTGACATGGTTCGATAGTGGGTATGATGTAAGTCTCTTTAATTCTGTCGGTCAAAAAATTACTACAAGTGCATCGGATAACAAGAACTTAACACTTAACTTCTCGAGTTTGCCAAAAGGACTTTATTTTATTGAAGTACATAAAGAAACTAATAGAGAAGTGATAAAAATTAGTTGGTAGTTTAACTGTGTCAAAGCTAATTTTAATTCCTACACCTATAGTGGAGGATTCTCTTTCTGATATTACAGAATGCACAAAACTCGCCATTGCTCCAATTCGTCATTTCGTAGTAGAAAATTTAAGAACAGCTCGTCGTGTTTTACGGAAATATGGTTTCCAAGCTAATTTTGATACTGAAGTCCAATTTTTTGAATATGATAAGCATGCAGAACATTTTTCTTTATCTGAGGTCGAACAATGGTTTCAACAAGGTCATAGCATAGGATTAATGTCTGAGGCTGGTATGCCATGTATTGCTGACCCAGGAAACGAAGTGGTGAAATTGGCACATAGAAATAGTGTGAAGGTCGAAGTTTTATCTGGTCCTTCTAGCATATTGCTTGCTCTAGTGGCAAGTGGGTTAAATGGTCAAAATTTTGCATTCAATGGATATTTGCCGATAGATTTATTAGAGAAATCTAAAAAGCTTAAATCTTTAGAGTTGCGGATTATTAACGAAAGTCAGACACAGTTATTTATGGAAACTCCATATAGAAACCAAAGTTTGTTTGAACTTATACTTAAGACTTGTTCGCCTAACTTATTACTAGGTATTGCAGCTAACATTGGTGGAGAACCTAGTATTCTCCAAACAAAGAAAATAAGCGAGTGGAGAGTTGCATCGCCTCCTCAGTTGCATAAACTACCGACTATATTTTCTTTAGGTAATTAATCCTTTACCCCTATTTTTTTATGTTTAAAATTTTCATAAGATATGGCTAAATCATAGTATAGAAGTTGATATAAAAAAAAGGAGTTCGGTAGGGGGAACCGAACTCCAAAATACTATGAAAACAAAACTAACATAATTGTTATTACAACTATGAAAACCTAATGCAAATATAATACTGATTATTAATTTAAAAAGTTAAAAAAACCTAATAAAACTTTATTTATTTTGGTATAAAAAAAAGGAGTTCGGTAGGGGAACCGAACTCCAAAATACTATGAAAACAAAACTAACATAATTGTTATTACAACTATGAAAACCTAGTACAAAGATAATACAAAAAAAAGAAGTGTCAAGTCTTTTTTTTAAATTATTTGGAATTTTTCAAATTATCTAGATAAAGTTGGAGCTCATCGAGAGTTTTGAAGTTAACATCACGGGGCTTACTACCTCTGTTTGGCCCTACTATGCCCATGGCTTCTAACTGATCTACCAGCCTTCCAGCCCTTCCATGACCTACGTTTAATTTTCTTTGAAGTAGAGAAATGGACCCTATTTGTTGAATGACTATTTCTTTTGCAGCATCCTCGAAAAGTGGGTCAATGTCATTTTTATCGAATCTAACCTCTTTATCATGCTCTTCATCCCCATAATACTCTGGCAGCTGGTAAGCCTCTCCATAGCCTTGTTGTTCACTAATATGATGGCATATCTTATCTACTTCTGGAGTGTCTACAAATGGGCATTGTAATCGTATGATATCTCCACCAGATGGGCTATAGAGCATATCACCCCGTCCTATGAGTTGTTCCGCACCTTTGGTATCAATGATGATATTACTATCTATTGCTTTCGAGACTGCAAAAGCTATTTTTGTAGGAAAATTTGCTCGTATTAATCCTGTGAGTATATTCGCAGCTGGTCTCTGGGTGGCAAGAATGACATGAATACCTATGGCTCGAGCTAACTGTGCTATTCTGGCCAAGGGCATTTCTACTTCTTTGCCAGCAGTAATAATCAAATCGGCATATTCATCGATAACTAATACAAAATAAGGCAAATAGCGATGACCATGCAATGGATTGAGTTGACGTTTTTTGAATTTTTCATTGTATTCTTTGATATTTCTAACCATGGCTTTCTTGAGTAGGTCATACCTGTCATCCATTTCTATGCATAATGAGTTTAAGGTATTGACCACCTTTTTGACATCTGTAATAATTGGCTCCTCTTCATTTGGAAGTTTAGCTAGAAAATGTTTTTCTATTGTGCTATATATACTCAACTCTACTTTTTTAGGATCTACCATGACGAATTTTAGTTCGGCAGGATGTTTTTTGTAAAGCAGTGAGACTAAAATAGCATTAATACCTACAGATTTTCCTTTGCCAGTAGCTCCAGCCATCAAAAGGTGTGGCATGGTAGCTAAATCTACCACAACCATTTCGTTAGAAATATTTTTACCGAGTGCTATCGGTAATTCCATTTTAGTTGTCTGAAATTTTTCCGACATGATAGCCGTTTTCATACTGACGATTTCTGTCTTTTTATTCGGTACTTCTATCCCTATAGTCCCTTTACCTGGTATAGGAGCTATGATACGAATCCCAAGGGCTGCAAGAGATAAGGCAATGTCGTTTTCGAGTCGAGCGATCGTGGAAACGCGCACCCCTGGTGCAGGTGTAATTTCATATAGGGTGACAGTAGGTCCTACGGTGGCTCGAATGGAACTGATGGATATATTAAAATTTTTGAGCGTTTCTATGATTTGGTTTTTGTTGTTTTCTAACTCATTTCTATCTATCGTAGTCGTTCCAGAGCCATGGTTTTCTAGTAAGTCAATACTCGGATATTTATAAGCAGATAAATCTTTTTTAGGATCATATGGTTCTAAATTCTCTAGGTTCTTTTGTTGAATCTCAGAAACGTTATCTACTAATCTCTCTTCCAACTTTGGCGTTACAGTCAATTCGGTAGTGTCGATTTCATTAATAGGTTTAGCAAGTTCTTTATTGTAAGTATTTTCAATTTCTAATTCCTTTTTAGCTGTTTCAGGGCTAGATTCTTTATCTAACGGACTCTCGTTATTAATCATTAATTCTTCATTATTAATGAATTCAATATTATCTTTTTCAAATAAAGTGTCACTATAGGTTTTTTTCTCTAGGCTTTTATTCTTCTCCTTTTTTTCCTCTGAAAAAAGTTTCTCTTCCTTCGGTATCTTGCCTTGTTCGAACCATTTGAGTATAAAGTCGAAATTCAGATTAGCAAACCAAACAAGAGCAGCTAAACTGCAGCTAACCCAAATGAATAGAGTGCCTAAAACTCCAATATAATTATGAAGAAAACTATTAGGTCCTGAGATGATATTGCCAAAATTTCCGCCTAGACTCAAATTCCCGCTTCTGAAAAACACCAGTTGAATGAGCGCGAGAAAGCTACTGCATATAAAAATGAATAGTATAGGATATAAGATTAATTTCAAGTAAGAAAACAACCTTTTTTGAAAAATTAAATTGAGACTAATGAGAAATAAATTGATAGGAATAATGAATGCAGCCAGCCCGAATAAGTTATCTACGAAAAAATAACCTAGAAAAACACCAATTTTATTTAACCAGTTTTGAATTTTATAGTGTTCCGTCTCCTTGATATAATCCCAGCCCTCGATAGCAATGCTTTGATCCATACGAAAACTAAAGAGGTAGGATAGAAAACTAAAGAAGAGAACGAAAGATAATAAGAGAAAAATCACCCCGAAAATTTTTTGGTGTTTACTCTGATTAAAAAAGGAACCTAATTCTTTGCTTGACTTGGCCATTTAAATGAAGGGTAGATTGCGTCCAACATACAAAAGTAATTCCCACACAAAAAATTGAATTAAAACTTCTCCACAGGGTTTAGTTTTAAAGACAATCAGCTAGGGTCTGCTGAAAAACTCAGAAGTGCGCCAAATACGAGCCATCAAGCCGAAGCTGTATAGACATACTGCGAGGTGAAGATGGCGAAGTAGTTGGTGTGCTTCTGAGTAGCCTAAAATTCTTGTCGGTAAATGCAAGATATTTGGGCGTGAACTCCAGTAAACTTGTTTTTACAATTTGCATTTTCAGGGGGAAAAGTTTATGCAATCTTTAGGCTATCAATTGTTTTGGCGTTTTTCAGCACACCCTATTTAATCATGAAATCGAGCCCTTTCTTCCTCGCTAGGCATTCGGCAACTTTCAGACTGCCCGAACCATTGAATTCTATTTTTACTAATAAAATCATAAATAGCATCACGTATAAATCGAGGAATTAACTTGAATATATAAAACAAGGTGAAAATTCCGCCAATGGTTTTTGATATTTCCAAGACTGCATCCGATTTTGTATATAGTTTACTATTTTTTAGATATGCCATGGTGTTTAAATCAGCCAATAGTTCCTGAGGTAGTTTGGCTTTAGCTGTTTTTCCTTGTAAAGGGGAAAATGTTAGTTTCTTATTTTTATCTATTGACAAAAGGAGTGCAACTATGCGACTGCATAAGAGACAATGTCCATCGAAAAAAATAATTGTCAGATCCACATATCTCTTTTTTAGGAATAACTAAAATATCTTGAAAAAATCTTCCCTTCTCCTTCTAGCTAATGGAATTATTACCTTGTTTTTTAATACAAGCTCTCCACCTTCAGTTTTACTGACTGAAGCTATTTGTTTTAAATTAACTAAATATGATTTATGGGATCTAAAAAATCCTTTACTCGACAACAATTCCTCGTATTCGCTGAGGTTTTTTTGACTACAAATAACCTTCTGACCATTTATCAAATAAATTGTACTATATACATTGTCGGATTCTAGATACAGAATATCACCTAAGTCTATTAGCATTGAATCTTTCAATGTATTGACAACAATTCGCTCTAGAGATTGAGGGTTAAGTTGCTGAACGTATTTAGAAGTTATATCTGAATGTGTTCGTAACTTATTTTTAGCTTTTTCGATAGCCGATTTGAGCTCTCCAACCTTTATCGGTTTTAAAATATAATACAAAGCTGAAAACTTAATAGCATCTATTGCATAATAATCGTATGCCGTCACAAATATAATTTCGAATGGAATCTTTTCAAATTTCTTCAATAAATCAAAACCAGTGTAAGGTGGCATATCGATATCTAAAAATACAACATCAGGTTTATGCAGTAAAATGGCTTGATATGCCGCATCAATATCGTCTGCTTCACCTAAAACATTAACCTCTGGACAATAGTTGGCAAGAAAATTTTTTAATATTCTCCTGCTTCTCTCTTCATCATCTATAACGAGTGCATTCATTTTTGTTTGATAATTTACTTAAGTTGATTTGGTTATATAGGTAGTTTCAAAATCGCCTTTGTGCCATTTTCAGAATAGGAAATAGTGTAGTCACCTTTATTCCCATTCTTCTCATAGATTAATAATCGCTCTTGTATGACATTAATTGCCGTGGAGGTATGATTTTTTACCTTGGAGCTAGAGCTTTTTCCCGCACCATTATCTATAACCTCTATATTTAGAAAGGTTTCATCTTCATTCAATGAAAATTGTATCGTTATCAAGCCTCTTCGTTCTTTGAGATTTGATACCCCATGTTTAATAGCATTTTCTACTATAGGTTGCACCATCATAGTTGGGAGATAAATGTCATTGAGATCTTCTTCCGGTACATTTATATCTAATTTATAATCAAAGGTTTGGCTATGCCTAATCTGCTCTAGTTCTATGTATCGTTTTAGAAAAGTAGTTTCTTGGCTCAATGAAATAGATTCATTTCTGGAGTTCTGAAGCATGGTGCGCATGAGATGACTAAAGTCGGAGATAAAATCTAAGGCATCGACATTTTGTTCTGTTAAAATAAGGTCCTGAATAGTACTCATAGAGTTAAACACAAAGTGAGGATTCATCTGGTGCTGAAGTCCTTGTAGTTTATATTTATTCAGCTCGCCTACGAGTTTGAGCTGTTCTTCTCTATTTTTATTTCTATACCACATCAACCCTCCTAGAATAACCAATGCGCCGAGTAAAATCAATGAATAAAACCACCAAGTCTTATAATAAGGAGGAGAAATCTCAAAACGCAAGGTGCGATATTCACTATGGATATAGGGGTAATCTCTATCATAAGCATAAATCTGCAATGTATAATTACCTGAAGCGAGAGAAAATAATTGGAGTATAGAGTTTTCAATTTTACCTTCGGAAGTGTCACCATCTTTGATAAGGCGATAGCGGATATCTAGGCGCTCTCTCCGCTGATAGTAGATAGCAGAATAGTCGATTTTCAAGTTATTTTGACTATGATTTAGATGATAAAAAGTATCCAATTTCCATAGACTATCGTTTATAAATATCTTATTAAAATGCACCGGTATTTTGATACTATCGGGTCTATAATTTTTATCGGAAATCAAATCCAAGCCTTTGGCACTGGCAACCCAGAGAGAGTCTCCGTCTATTAGAATATCTTTGATTTCATTAGAGGTCAATCCATCCTCTTTGAAAAACTTATTGATGACATTAAATTTCAATTGTCCATTATGAATATGATAGCCTATATGATTAACCCCATTTCTTGTGGCTACAAAGAAACTATGGTTTTGTGTATCCAGTTTGAGGGTGACACACTCATTAGAGCTGAGGAAGTTTTTATCATCTATATGATATTTGTTATCGTTTTTGTCGATGATATATACGCCATCATTGGTTGTAAAGAATATATTTCCTCGTTGATCTTCCTTAATTTCAGAGCAAAATATATCCAAGTCCTTATTGAGTTTAATTTCTTTTTCGCCTTCCACTTTTGGTAGAAATGTATTGGTTACATAGAGCTTATTCACCGTTCCTATCCACAGTCGATCTCGACTATCTATAAATGAGGTATAAGCATACAAATCCGAAATCTTAGTGGCTTTTTGTTTGAGGTTTTGGATATAAAGTCCTCCACTACTATTGTTAATGGTGTATAGTTTGTGTTTTGTTGAGTAGGAGAAGCCTTTACAATAGAACTGAAAATTTTTTGAAATAGACTCTTTAGTTTTTAAGTTTATTATATTTCTATAGGAACAAGCTATAGGTTGGCTATTTTTACCATAATCAAGACTGTATAGTTTGCCTTCCGTTTTAAGTTGGGTAGTTTTACTTTTGTTTATTTCTTTAATTACTCCATTATTGAAAAGAAGATGTAGCTTATTGTTTAAAAAGAATAGTTTAGAAATAGATTGATATTTATCAATTGAGGATTTAAAGTTTTGAATATTTAAATTGCTTAACCATAAGGTATTATCTTGTGAGATTATAAATAACTTCTTATTTATAATCTTTGAATGATTTAGGGCATATACAAAATTTAATTTTTTATGACTTTTAGTTTGAAGATTAGTTTTATTGATAAAAACCAAATCTGTTGAGAACTTATGAAATAATCTAAGATTTGACTTGAAATTACATAAGAAATTTGGTGGAGTGTTACTATTTAAAAATTGTAGAAGAGAATCAATAAATGTATAACTACATTTTTTTTTCTTAAGGTCAATAAAATTAATTTTTGAGTTTTCAATAAAATACAAAGTATTTTTGAGAATGAATTCATTATTATCAGACTTTATATATGTATTGAAATTTTCAAGTGAAGTAATTATACTAAAAAAATAGTCATTATAAAATAGTATTTCTGGTGTACTATTCGAGGGAACTTTAATCTCGGTCTGTTTATTTTTTAAATTTGAAACATTAAACAGCTGTGGTAAATTTGAAGGAAAATTGTAATAATATATCTCCCCCTTATGCTCGCAGAGCTTCCCCCCTTTGATAATGCTTATTTTCTCTAAGCGTTTATCATTTTTCCTGTTAAAAATAGTATCATTTTGTAAATAGCAGAGTTCATTGCTAAAGGTAGAAAACCAGATTCTCCCTTTACTATCTTCGTAGATAACGAGGACTTCATTATTCGGTAAGCCGTCTTTGATAGTATAGGTCAGGAAGTTTTTACTATCCCATCGACAGACCCCATTTTCTGTGCCGAACCAGATATAGCCTTTGGAGTCCTCATAGACATAATGCACTTTATTGCTAGGTAGTCCATTGTCTGCATTCAATATTCTATGGTATAGTTCCTGACCTTGACACAAGGAGAAGCTAAAAAGGATAAGGAAAGAAAATAAAATTCTCAAATGGCGAGGAGATTATAAATTGTAAAACTGTTTAATACGATCTGCTAACACCCAACAATCTTCAAATCGATTATAAAGAGGAACAGGGGCTACGCGAATCACATCTGGTTCCCTCCAGTCAGCTATAATGCCATTCTCTTGCAGATATTTAAAAAGTTCCTTAGGCTTGTCTAGGGCTATTAAAGAAAGTTGACAGCCACGTTCCGCACGGTTACTAGGCGTGATAATTTTTATTTGTGGGATGTTTTGAAGTAATTTTTCCAAATATTCAGTCAACTTTTCACTTTTGGCTCTAAGGTTTTCTATACCTGCTTGTTCAAATATTTCCAGGGAGGCTAAGTGTGCCGCCATGGAGAATATCTGTGCATTCGATTGCTGCCAGCCAGATGCCCCTTTAGCTGGAATATATTCCGATTTCATAAGGAATCTATCTTTCTCATCATTGCCCCACCATCCTGCGAATCGAGGTAGGTCTGGATTATCCCCATGCCGTTCATGCACAAAGATAGAAGCGACACCTCCTGGACCAGAGTTTAGATACTTATAGCTACACCAGCAGGCAAAGTCCACATTCCATTCATGGAGTTTCAGTACGATATTTCCAGCAGCATGAGCCAAGTCATAGCCTGCGATAGCCCCTACTTCATGCGCTTTATTAGTAATGGATTCTATATCGAAATATTGACCTGTATAATAATTGACACCACCCAGCATGACGAGGGCGAGTTCATTTTTATTTTTTTCAATCACATCTAATATATCTGATGTTTGTATGGCATATTCCCCTTCCCTAGGATGTAAAAGTATAATATCTTCTGTTGGATTTAGTCCGTGAAATCGCACCTGCTGCTGCACAGCATAATGGTCCGATGGAAATGCCGCAGCTTCCATCAAGATTTTGGTTCTCTTGCCATGAGGTCTATAAAAGGAAACCATGAGCAAATTGAGATTGACCGAAAGTGTATTCATAACGGCTACTTCCTCTGTTTTAGCTCCCACGATGTTGGCTGCTTTATCTGTGAGGAAATGATGATACCCAAACCAGTTTCTTTTGCTATGAAAATGACCTTCTACGCCATATTTACCCCAATCTTCTAGCTCTTCGAGGATATATTCTTTAGCTTTTTTTGGTTGTAGTCCTAGAGAGTTACCAGTGAAATAGTAGACATCATGACCATGATGCTGTGGGAAAATAAATTGCTCTCTATACGAGCTAAGGGTGTCATTTGAGTCTAGTGACTTCGCAAATTCCAAGGTGTTGTTAAAACTCATTCTAAATGTATCAAAATCCAAAGTTAAGAATTTTCCTGATTACTATGCGTATAAAGTCCTATTTTTGCACTCCCTTATGAAACCCATACGCAATTTCTGTATTATAGCCCATATAGACCATGGTAAATCTACTTTGGCAGACAGGCTATTAGAGTTTACCAATACGATTACAGAACGCGAAAGAGAAGACCAGCTTCTCGATGATATGGATTTAGAAAAGGAGCGTGGGATTACCATTAAAAGTCATGCGATTCAAATGGATTACCGGTATGACGGTCAAGATTATAAATTGAATCTCATCGATACCCCGGGACACGTAGATTTTTCCTATGAGGTATCTCGTTCCATTGCCAGCTGTGAAGGCGCACTGCTCCTTGTAGACGCTACACAGGGCATTCAGGCTCAGACGATTTCCAATCTATATTTAGCTCTGGAAAATGATTTAGAAATCATACCAGTAGTCAATAAAATAGATATGGATGGAGCTATGATAGAAGAAGTCAAAGACCAAATTGTGGATTTAATTGGCTGCGAAAGAGAGGTTATTTTAGAAGCTAGCGGTCGCAGTGGGATCGGAATAGAGGGAATTCTGAAAGCTGTGATAGAAAGAGTCCCAGCTCCACAATATAATCAAGGAGCCAAACTTCAAGCTATGATTTTTGATTCTGTATTTAATCCGTTTCGAGGAGTTATAGCATATTTTCGTATTTTTAATGGAACGCTTAAAAAAAATGATAAGGTTCGATTTATAGCTACTGGTAAAGACTATAATGCAGATGAAATAGGTATCTTGAGATTAAAGCCCCAGCCAATGAATGAGGTGGGTTCAGGGGATGTAGGCTATATCATTACAGGTATCAAACAAGCTAAAGAAATAAAGGTAGGAGATACTATTACCTTAGCTAGCGATCCAGCGACAGAAGGAGTTAAAGGCTTTGAGGATGTCAAACCTATGGTTTTCGCAGGGATTTACCCTATAGATTCTGACGATTTTGAAGACTTAAGAGATAGTCTGGAAAAATTGCAACTCAATGATGCTTCCTTGGTCTATGAACCAGAGACTTCTATAGCTCTTGGATTCGGTTTTCGATGTGGATTTCTAGGCTTACTCCATTTGGAAATAGTTAGTGAGCGTTTGGAGCGAGAGTTTGATCAAAACATTATCGTAACGGTGCCTCAGGTAAGCTATAATTGCTATACCAACAAAGAAAAGGAAAAGCCGATTTATCTTCATAATCCGGCAGAATTACCGGATGTTACCACATTGGATAGAATAGAAGAACCATGGATAAAGGCTCAAATAATCACTAAGCCAGAATACATCGGTAGCTTGATGAATCTCTGTATGGAGAAACGTGGCATATTGAAGAATCAGCATTATCTAACGACGACGAGGGTAGAATTACAGTTTGAAATGCCTCTGGCTGAGATTGTATTTGATTTTTATGATAAATTAAAGTCCATTTCCAAAGGGTATGCTTCCTTTGACTACCACATGATTGGTTTTAGAGAAGGGGATTTAGTCAAATTAGATATAAAATTAAATGGAGAGAATGTAGATGCATTTTCCAGCATGATACACAGAGATAAAGCCTATAGTTTCGGGAGTAGACTATGTGAAAAATTAAAGGAATTGATCCCTAAACAACAGTTTGTCATAGCTATTCAAGCCGCAATAGGAATGAAGATTATTGCCAGAGAGACTATTTCTGCTATGCGAAAAGATGTGACCGCCAAATGCTATGGCGGGGATATTTCTAGGAAGCGAAAACTTCTAGAGAAGCAGAAAAAAGGAAAGAAAAAGATGCGACAATTTGGAAAAGTAGAGGTGCCTCAAGAGGCATTTCTAGCCGTGTTGAAATTGAATGATTAATCCAAATTAGATAATACATAATTTTGAATTTAAATAATAAAAAATATGGCTGATATCAACAGTATTATTGACGATGCGAAGTCTAAGTTCATAAGAGCTGTCGAACATTTAGATGAAGAAATGATGAAGATAAGAGCAGGCAAGGCTAGTCCGGCTATGTTAAATGGTATCATGGTAGATGCCTATGGATCTATGACTCCACTTTCAGGTGTGTGCAGTATTACAACTCCCGATGCAAGAATGCTAGTATTACAGCCATGGGATAAGGGGCAGATTCAAGCCATAGTAAAAGCTATCATGCAAGCTAATATAGGGCTAAATCCGCAAGATGATGGTCAGGTCATACGGATAGCTGTACCACCACTAACGGAAGAACGAAGAAAAGACCTCGTAAAACAAGCTAAGGCCGAAGCTGAGAAGTCAAAAGTGGTTATTCGAAATATACGAAGAGACCATAATGAAAGCATCAAAAAGTTAAAAGCCGAAGGTGTCTCTGAAGATATGATGAAAAGTGGAGAAGACAAAATACAAAAATTTACGGACGAGTATATAGCCAAGGTAGATAAGGTTCTAGAGATCAAGGAGAAGGAAATAATGACAGTATAAATTAAAAAATTTACTGTGAAAAATAATAGAGAATTAACACTGACAGCTAATAACCGTATAAATTAAAAATAATGTTAATTAAAAAATAAAGCATAAAATGAACAATTCAAAAATAACAAACATCATACTAGGCATTATAGGATTGGCAGTAGCGATTTTATATTTCTTACATTTTAAATCTAGTTCTCCTTCTGTAAATTTAAACCCAAGCGCAAAAAATATAGCTGTAGCAGCTGGAAGCAGAATTGCATTTGTCAATATCGATACCTTTTTTAGCAAATATGATGAATATAAGAAATTTAAAACTGAAATAGAAGCTAGTCAAAAATCATCAAAAAAACAATTGGAGTCTAAAGCTGCAGCTCTGCAAAATGAGTATGGTAAAATCATGCAACAGGCTCAAAGTGGTCAAATCAGTCAGCAACAAGCTCAGTCACAAATGGGAGCATTGCAGTCGAGAATGGGAGCATTACAAACCGAGGAACAAAATATGGCCAAGAATTTAGCTGATCGAATGGATAAGGCGACAAAAGATTTATATAAAAAGGTTGAAGAGTATTTTTCTGAAAATAAGTTAAAATACAATTGCGATATCGTAATGGGCTATCAAACAAATGGTATGATTCTTTATTCAGATAAAACTATGGATATCACCAATCAACTTGTAGAGGATCTTAATAAGAAATAGTCTTATTATTTATTTAAGGTATGTTTAAATTATTCGAAACTAAATCAATAATTGCATACCTCATTTTTATTCTGATAATAATTCTTCTCGGAAGTAAATTATATTATTCAGAGGTCATTCCTTTAGCAAATACAAAATCGATTTTACTTGGATCGCTTTTGAATATAAACACATGGAATACCCTGACTTTGAAGCTTATTGTATTCATAATGATTTCATTGAATTTTATATTATTTTCTGCCATTTGCAGATACTTTAGCTATCACTCAAAAGGAGGATTAGTTTTCTTATTCATACTTGGTGTTCATACAATTTTAACTCTGACGTTTCCAGTGAATCTGGAACATATATTTGTTGGCTTTTTGTTTTTGGTTTTATCTCAGATATTAAGTCAAATAGATCAGAGGAGAGAAACTGTGAACGTATTTTTTAATTTAGGGTTTGTTTTTTCTTGGTCTTTTTTTGCTTCTTCAAGTATGCTTTTCTTTCTACCACCTTTATTATTTTCTTTAATGATTTTTGGAAAAAATGGGGCCAGAGACTTGTGGGCTTTGCTTATTGGCATTGGCGCTGCTTTTGCCATCCTAGTTAGTCTTATTTTAGTCTTTAGTTCCAATGACCTTTGGTTAAATATGTTTTCATCAGTTCAGGTTTTACATTATAAATTGCCTTATAGATGGGAATGGTTGTTTTTTGTCATAGCAGTTCTTTCTGCGCTTGCAGCTTTTCCTCATATAAATTTATTTACAATAAATACACGGAAATTTTACATTTATCTTTTCATTAGCTTTCTTTCTATCGTTTTATTTTTCTTAATTTTTAGCGATAATGGATTAAAGAATTACTATCTCATAATGATTATTGCTAGTTTTTATTTCACTCCTTTTCTTTTTAAAATGAAAAGCGTTCGATTTAAAAGTTTATTAGTTTTTTTAGGGCTATTAATCGCAATTTTAGCTACATTTGTGCAGTTTAAATAGATTCTTATATGTTATCCAAAGAACAGATAGCCCAACGTATAGCTCAGGAGTTAAAAGATGGAATGTATGTGAATCTGGGAATCGGTATACCAACATTGGTAGCAAATTATATACCTAAGGATATAGAAGTAGTACTTCAAAGTGAAAATGGTCTTCTAGGTATGGGACCCTTCCCACTAGAAGGTGAAGAAGATGCGGATTTAATCAATGCTGGTAAGCAAACCATTACTACTCTACCTGGTTCTTCTATCTTCGACAGTGCAGCTAGTTTTGGAATGATTCGAGCCCAAAAGGTTGATTTGACCGTGCTTGGAGCTATGGAAGTTTCGGAAAATGGTGATATAGCCAATTGGAAAATACCGGGAAAAATGGTTAAGGGTATGGGAGGCGCTATGGATTTGGTAGCTAGTGCAAAAAACATCATAGTGGCCATGCAACACTGCAGCAAGGATGGCAAATCCAAATTGTTAAAAAATTGTTCGCTGCCACTGACAGGAATAAAGTGTGTGACAAAAATTGTATCTGATTTGGCAGTGTTAGATATAAAGAATGGAAGTTTTATCTTACTCGAAAGAGCTCCTGGAGTGAGCGTAGATTATATAAAGGAAATGACAGAGGGGAATTTGGTAGTGGCGGGAGAAATTAAAGAGATAACGTTTTAGAATTGCGGTGCGTTCGATATTAGTCACTGGCTGTGCAGGATTTATTGGTTCTCATTTGACTGAGTTTTTACTTAAAAAATATCCAGAAGATACTATTTTTGGGGTAGATAATTTTGATGATTTTTATTCAAAAGATTTAAAAGAAAAAAATTTATTAAAGTCTATTTCTCATTCTAATTTTAAATTTTATGAGCTTGACTTGAGAGATACAAGTTCGTATTCAAAACTGCCGAATTGCGAAGTAATTGTTCATTTGGCCGCTAAAGCTGGAGTTAGACCTTCGATACAGAACCCATTGGCTTATATAGATTATAATATTACAGCTACACAGCAACTACTAGAATGGATGAAGGATAATCAAATGTCAAAACTTGTTTTTGCCTCTTCTTCCTCCATTTATGGAAATAACAAAAAAGTTCCATTTTCTGAGACCGATAATGTTGATCACCCTATTTCGCCGTATGCATTTACAAAAAAGGCATGTGAACTCCTAACGCATACCTATTACCATCTTTATGGTTTCTCTGTAATTAATTTGAGATTTTTTACAGTTTTTGGTCCTCGTCAGCGTCCTGACTTAGCTATCAATAAATTTGTAAGCTCCATAATGGCGAATGAAGAAATCGAAATGTATGGCGATGGGAGCACTGCTAGAGATTATACCTACATAGCTGATATTGTAGAAGGAATTTCTAACGCAATAGATTATGTGCAAAATCATAATTGCTATGAAACAATCAATTTAGGGAATAGTAATCCGATTAGGTTAACTACCCTTATAGAGACTATTGAAATGGAACTGAAGAAGAAGGCAAAAATTCTTGCTAGGCCAATGCAAGAAGGCGATGTAGATATCACATTTGCGGATATAGATAGGGCAAAGAACCTCTTGAGCTATCAACCTAAAATTTCTATAAAAGAAGGAATACGGCAATTTATTGAATGGAAGAAAGTAAATTAGTTTCCTTTGCACATAAGATAGATGTAAAAACTGTGTTTTATATATCCATAGTAATTCATACTTTTTTAGAATTACTTTTTCCAAGTATGTATGGAGATCAATTTATGCAAATTAACTCCTTTTTTAATTGGATAGATGGTCATGGTCTCAGTCTAAATTATGTAACCCCAGACGATATCTCAAAAGTGAAATATGAAAGTCTTAACCTTTGGCCATTTGGTTTTGTGTGGGGGATATATCCGTTATATTTAGTGACAAAATCGGTTGTTATCTCTGTTATGTTTTGGAATATTCTAGCCATATTATTGTTTTTCTATGCGGTCAAGGGTATTCTAGAACTGCTGCCTGAATATTTTTCGCATACAAAGATGAAGGTTGTATATTTTTTTCTTGCTATTTGTATTATGCCTTCACGATACATGGGTAGTACTGACCTTTGGTGTCTGAGTCTTTTATTTCTTTGTTTGTGGCAGTTTTTGGATATAGTTCTCAGGACTACTGAATATAAGTCTGCAGTTCATAAAACTATTCTGATATCTATAGCTATGTCAGTGATAGTGACCTTGAGATATTCCTATTGGCTCTATGTCGTTCTATTTCCAGGACTATTTATTATTTATGGATTTTTGAAAAATAGAAGAAATTTTCATTTTGGACTTTTCTCTCTCCTGATTATAGGCATACTGTCAGGAATGTATATTCTCTCTCACTATCATTATTTTGGGCAAATTTTCCCAACCAGTCTTCCACCAAAGGATACACTACAGTGGTCTGCGCTCCTGAGATATAATCCCATCTTTTTCAACTCTCTCTTTCGAGATAGTATTGTGAGAAATTTTGTTTGGAAATTTATCCCTGGCCATACTGGAGCTCTTGTATTTCAGATTTCAGCCCATATTTTTGGATTAATAATAGTTTATTATCTTTTGAAATGGCTTAAGACAGTAATGTCAAATTTCAAATTCTCTGACTTTCTCTCCACCAATGTCGGTGTTTTCTTACTATCCACTATTGCCATTATTTTTTTTAATAATGTTACTTTTATATACTCAGCACTTAAGTTTGGCATTTTAAATGTAATGCCGGATTTATTTCCTTTTAAATATTCAGCTGTAGCTGAAGTAAGATATTTTGCACCTTCTATTATCTTGATATTTTTATTAGTTTGTTTATCAATTCAATTTAATTTCATTAAAGTAAGCATAGCTTCAGCCGTAGTCTTTGCAATTATTGTAAATTGCATATTACTCAATTCGCGTTTTATCTCAGAGCGATTTGGTGTCTTAAAGCACTTACATTATTCTGAGTCTACAGAACAATTTCTATCAATTCTTCAATCCAAAGGAGATATAGTATTTTTACCCAATGAATGCTCTGACTTACAAGACAATTACATGTCATATATTTCAAAAGTTCCAATTCTAAAGTCTGATTCATCTAAAATGAACACGAGTATAGCCAGATCTATTCTTACTTATAGATTCCAGGCAGATACTGTCTATGGAAAATACCAGCCTAGAATAATAGCTCACGGCATAAAGCCCAATATCGATCTCATTGAATTTACCATTCATCCCCAAAAAAAATAATAAACAATGTCTCAAGATACCATTACAGCCAAGGCTTTCGCCGACTCTTGGAATAATTTACCAGAAGGCTCAGTATATTCTGCAAATCAATTCATTGATTGGTTTGAACCTCTTACCAAATTAGATATCGAAGGTAAGTCCGTGCTAGAGCTCGGTTGCGGAAATGGAAGTTTATTAACCCATATGACCAATTGGAATCCTAGCAAACTGCACGGTGTAGATTTAGGAGATTCGGTCAAGTCTTGTAAGACCAATATGGAGCAAATGAATTTTTCTAATTATGAAGTCATTCAAGGCGATTTGACTACTTTTGAAGGCTCAGATTTATATGATATTACTTATTGTATTGGAGTATTGCACCATTTAAAGGAGCCTTATAATGGATTTCAGTCTGTATTGAATAATACTAAGTCTGGAGGAAAATTCCATTGCTGGGTATATGCCTATGAGGGTAATGCCGTTATTCGATATATCGTAGATCCTATACGCAAGATAGCTAGTCTTTTACCATGGTGGGCAAATAAATTTTTGATAGCAACCCCATTGTCTTTCATTTATTTTATTTATGCGCATATCATTATTGGCTTGCATTTAAAGTTCGCCCCACTATATGAATATAGCAAGTGGATTTGTCAGCGTGGTTATTTATTCTTTAGACATGTTGCATTTGATCAATTAGTAACCCCACAGACGGTTTATATAAAAAAATCGACTATTGAAGAATGGCTTTCTGATAAAGAAAAAATCGTGCAAGGTTCGACCTATATTATTTTCAGAAATGGAAATTCGTGGAAATTTGGAGGAATAAAAAAATAAAAAATATACATGAAGCACTCAATTAGTGTCATAGCACCAATATACAATGAGGAGAGATCGATACCACTTCTTATGGATTCATTGATTTCCATTTTATCTCCTTATACATATGAAATCATTGCGATTAATGATGGGTCTAAGGACAATTCATATGAAGTTTTAAGAGAATGGGCGAGGAACAATATCAATATAAAGATTATTAATTTTAAGAGAAATTCTGGACAGACTGCGGCTATCAATGCTGGAATACAGCATGCTAGTAACGAAATATTGATTTTTATAGATAGTGATCTAGAGAACGATCCCAAGGATATTACAAAACTTCTTGCAAAACTAGAAGAAGGATATGATGTGGTATCGGGTTGGAGGAAACAACGATGGAAGGGTGAATTTATTACCCGTAAGTTGCCATCAAAAATAGCCAATTATTTAATATCCTACGTCTCTGGGATTAAACTTCATGATTATGGGTGCACACTAAAGGCTTACCGAAAGGAAGTTATAGAAGATGTAATACTTTATGGTGAAATGCATAGGTTTATACCCGTGTATTGCAAGTGGCAAGGCGGTAAGGTAACAGAAGTAGAGGTTAATTATCAGCCTCGCCAGTTTGGCTCTTCAAATTATGGAATTACCAGAACGTTTCGAGTCGTGCTTGATTTAGTCTTAATAAAGTTTTTTGACAAGTATATGAATAAACCCATGCATTTTTTTGGCGGGGTTGGTTTGTTATCATTTTTGGGTTGCTTTTTGAGTTTTGGCTTGGCAGTTTTTTTTAAAATTACTCACCAAAAAGACTTTGTGCAAAGTCCTTTGCCTCTTATGGGGATGATGTTTTTTATACTAGGTGTTCTATTTGTTTTAATGGGTGTCATAGCTGAAATGCTTATGCGAACCTACTACGAGTCGCAGGGCAAAAAATCATATTCGATTAAAGAAAAAATAAACTTCTAGTGCAGACAAGTACAGAATTTAATGAAAATCAATTCAAGAGTATTTACGATGAAAGTATGCGTTTTCACTACTGGAATTTGTATAGAAATGATTATATCTTGAATTTTTTAAGAAAAAATAAAATTGATAATATTTTAGATATTGGTTGTGGTAGGGGTATCGTAAGTGATTATCTGTTTAAAAAAGGGCTTAAAATCCAAGGGGTCGAACTTGGGAATACAACGCCTTTATCCAAAAGTACAGTTCCTATTCAATATCAAACGAATGCTTTATCTCTAGATTCAAATTTGGATATTAAGTCAATTACTCTTTTTGATGTTATAGAGCATATTGAAAAACCCATAGAATTTCTGAATCAACTAATCTATCATTTTAATAATCTTGAGAGCATTGTTTTGACTGTTCCTTCTAGAATGGAAGTATGGAGTGTCTTTGATGATTTTAATGGGCATTTTAAGCGTTATCACCTATCTCAAGTGTTTTCTGATTTTAAAGAATGTAAGGCGAGCATTCAATTTTCTGATTATTTCTTTCAAAGTTTATATTGGTTAATGATTATAAATGTCAAATTGTTTGGCAATAAAAGAGAAGTGGATTATAGTAGAGATAAACCTATGACATTAATAGAAAAATATATTCACAAAGCCTTTAGTAAAATATTAAAGTTTACAGATTATTTATTTTTGAAGAGAAGTCCGGGATCTTCTATGATTGTTTATTTAAAAGTTAAAAAGTAATGTGCGGTATCGCTGGCTTTATTGGAAAAGGGGGTGAAGGTTTGGGTCATAAAATGATTCAAACTATCAGCTATCGAGGACCAGATTTTCAGAAGGTTTTTCTAAGAGATAATGTTTGCCTAACGCACGCTCGCTTAAGAATTTTGGATCTTAGCGAGGCTTCGAACCAACCAATGCTAAACGCAGATAATAGTATAGCATTGACATTTAATGGAGAAATTTATAATTATCAGGAGTTGAAGAATGAACTGCTCGCCCTCAATAAATATGAATTTAAAACAACATCTGATACGGAGGTTTTACTATATGCTTACCAAGAGTTCGGCGAAAAATTCTTAGATCAAATCAGTGGTATGTTTGTTTTTGCAATTTACGATTTTAGAAACAATAAATTGTTAATAGCTCGAGATAGGATGGGAAAGAAGCCCATCTATTATTGCCATTCTGGCTCGAGCTTTATTTTTGGCTCAGAAGTCAAAGCACTACTAGTTCACCCAGAGGTTTCTTCAGAGTTAAACTATGATGCCATCAATCAATACCTGACCTTTGACTATATTCCTACTCCGAATAGTCTCTACAAGAGTATTTCAAAACTAGCACCGGCGCATTATCTCATTCTCGATAATAATAAAATTGAGATTAAACCATTTTGGCAACCTGATTATAAAACCGATAGCAATATTGACTTCAGTGCAGCAAAATCTAAATTGGATGAATTGCTCAATCATGCTACTAAAATAAGATTGATGTCTGATGTGCCTCTTGGGGTCTTTCTCAGTGGTGGCTTAGATAGCTCTGCGGTAGCCTATTATGCTCAAAAAAATACGAATCAAAGAATTAAGACATATTCTATAGGATTTGAGGATAAGTCTTATGATGAAAAAGATTATGCTCAATTGGTATCAAAACACTTGGATACAGAACACTATGAAAGTATCTTAACTCCTAAAATGACTCTCGGTCTCATTGATGAGGTCTTTTCCAAATTAGATGAGCCATTTGCTGATGCTTCAATATTGCCTACCTATTATTTGTCAAAGTTTACCAGAGAGCATGTCACTGTAGCCTTAGGGGGCGACGGTAGTGATGAATTATTGGCTGGCTATCCAACCTTTATCTCGGAAGAGTTTCGCCATTTTATTCAATATTTACCAAATTTTCTGCCTCGACAAATTCTCAAAATCTCTTCTTTAATTTTGTCACCAAGTGATAATAATATAAGTTTAGATTTTAAGATAAAACAATTTTTGAGGGGCTTTGAGAGTCAAGTCAATCATATTCATCAGTTATGGCTTGGGGGGTTTACTCCATTTGAAAAAAAAGATATCCTAAGGCCGGAAATCTTCCAATCACTCACGGACAATGCCGGAATGAGAATAATAGATTCGCATTTCTCAAGTGCCAAAAACTATAATGCTGACGCCTGGCATAGTATCATTCATTATTATTGTCAGACCTATTTAGTGGATGATATCCTATTCAAGGTCGATAGAGCCAGCATGTATAATAGTCTGGAGGTGCGTGCACCATTTCTCGATCGAGCAGTTGTTGAGTTTTTAAATTCACTTCCAAAATCAATGAAGTATAAGAATCTGCAAGGAAAACATATTTTAAAAGAGGTAATGCGCGGTAAAATACCCTCAGCGATTATCGATAGGCCTAAAAAAGGATTTGGCATACCATTATCAAAATGGATACGTGAAGACCTGAAGAACGAAATAGAATCTGTAGTTTTAGCAAAAGACCATATATTTGAGCATCAAAAGTTAGAGAAGCTAGTGTGGGAACATCAATCGGGTAAAGCCAATCATAGAAAGTTGATTTGGAATTTATATTGTTTGAAGAAAATTTTAAAATAATTATTTGATTATTTAATTGATTTATATTACATTTGACAGGCTTTCGTCAATAAAATTTTACGTCTTGATTTTTCTGCATTTATGAAATGTAAATTTTTTTTATCTTTTTTTGTTTTATCTGCACTGGGAGCAGAGTCTCAATTGTCAAATGGTCTTATAGCAAAGTATTATTTTAATAATGCAAACGCAAATGATGATGGTGGGAAATATCATGGCAAAGTGAATGGCGCAGTTTTAACCTCAGATCGATTTGGCAACCCAAATAAAGCCTATCAATTTGGCATGAATCAGACTATAACTGTAAATGATAATGTTGCACTTGATGGATATAGCAGTGCATTCTCAATATCATTCTGGTTAAAATCCTCTGGAGGAACTAATACAAACAGCCTAATTTCTAAATTTTCATACTGTGGTGGAAATTCAGATGCGTTTAATATTTACATTTCAAATACAAATTCACTTGTTTCGCAATTCGGCGATGAAATGGGATTAGATGTTTATCAATTTGGGAAAAAAGTTGTAGCTGACAATAATTGGCACCATGTAGTTGTTATTTGGAATAAGCCAAATGTGAAATTTTATATTGACACAATAGTCGATTCCTTTTCTAGAAATGACCTTTTCAACTCTACAATGTCAAACTCAGATGAAGTACTTGCATTCGGACAACCGATAACAAATTATTGTCCATATACTTATAACTACAATGAAAAGCTCGACGACATCCGATTATACAATAGACCTCTAACTAGAAAGGAAGTAGATACTTTGTATAGTGAACCAAATCCAAATTCAATAACTAGCTCGGTTGATAGAGATGACCATAGTCATGATCCTATTTCAATTTTCCCAAATCCGACCAATGGAATAATAAATTTTTCAAGATTATATTCTCCTTCAGAGGCTACGATATATTCATTAGATGGCAGGAAAATAAAAAGTTTTATAAATAATGAAGTTATAAATATTGCTAATTTAGATAATGGCATCTATATTCTAAACTATGAAGACAAGAATTGGCGTGTCATTTTAGATAAAATAAGTTAATAGATTTTTTTACAAATATTTATTCAAGTAAGCTGATGATAATTTCAAAAACCCCTGTTCGTATCAGTTTTTTTGGCGGTGGCACTGACTATCCCGAATATTTTCATGAATTTGGAGGCTGTGTGTTAAGCACGACAATAGATAAATACGTCTATGTGACTATTAACTCTATCGGAGGGTTGATGGATGAGAAATATAGAATAGCCTATAAGAAGGTAGAGCTCTGTAATGAAATAGATCAGATAGAGCACCCATCAGTAAGAGAAACTCTGAGGTATTTGAGTATTGCCAATGGACTAGATATTAATATTTTTTCAGATCTACCTGCTCGTACAGGGCTAGGTTCGAGTTCTAGTTTTACGGTTGGACTGCTCAATGCGCTCTATGCCTATCAAGGTAAAATAAAACCTCCAATAGAATACGCTAAAGAGGCCATTCATATAGAGAAAAATATTTTACAAGAAAACGTAGGTGTACAGGATCAGCTTGCAGCTGCCGTGGGTGGGCTCAATTATATGAAATTGAACAAGGAATGCTTAAGTGTAAACCCAGTCATAATAAGCGCAGATCGTAAAAAAGCACTAGATAGTAATTTGCTTCTATACTACACTGGTATCAGTAGATTCGCGACCGAAGTGCTTAAAGAACAAGTTGAAAAAACTAAAGAAAGGAAGGTTTTAGTTGAGCTTAAGGATATTTATGATATGGTTCAGGCAGGCATGAATATCTTATCTGAGGAAAATACCTCGTTAGAAGATTTCGGGAAATTGCTTCATGAAACATGGATAGCCAAAAAGAAATTATCTACTGCTATATCAAATCCACAAATAGATGAAATGTATAATATAGCTATTAGGGCTGGTGCTTTAGGTGGCAAATTGTTAGGAGCTGGTGGTGGAGGGTTTCTTTTGTTTTATGTGGGAAATGGAAAAGATGAGTTTAGAAAGAAAATGAGCAAGTTTGTTGAAATTCCATTTCAATTTGAAAATGATGGCACTAGAGTGGTTTATATGAGATAATTCGTTATGAGTGCTGGAATGGTTATTTATGAAAGTATAAATCATTGCCTAGTCTGCAGTTCGCGTGAGCTATATGTATTATACCCTGAAATTACACATACATGCGGTATTTTAAATTCTTTGGGATTTAAAGAAAATATTTCGTCGTCAGTATATAGGTGTAAGGATTGCAATCATTGTTTTTTAAGTCCCCGCTTATCGGAGGAAACAATAACTAATTATTATCATAAACTTAATTCTGAGTATTTTGATAAGACACCTCTACATACTAGAATAGATGAGGATAAAAAGGTACTAGAAAAGGTTAAATCTTTGAAAGAATCAGGAAAGGTCCTTGAAATAGGTTGTGGGAATGGATTTTTGTTAAGCTTGCTAAGGAACGAGGGATACGAGACCTTTGGGATAGAGCCTTCTCCAAAAGCAGCTGATTTCGCTAAGTATTCATTAAATCTAAATGTAGTGAATGGTTTCTTAAATATAGATTCTTTTTCCAATATGAAATTCGATATTATATTTATGATGGATGTCATTGAACATTTATATCAGCCCAATGATATGTTAAAATTATGTTCTGAGTATTTAGCAACCGGAGGTATTATTGTATTATTAACTGGTAATGTTGATAGCCTCAATGCAAAAATTTGGCGAGAAAAGTGGTTTTATTTCTATTCTTGGGAGCATATTTCTTTTTTTAATAAATCCTCGATATCTAAGTTATTAAGCAGAAATAATATCCAGACGCTAAGCTATGAGAATATTAGTCACAGTGGAGGTTTCCTAATGAATTTCTTTACCCTCTTTGTTAAAAACTTTTTGATTTACATTTATAATTTTTATTGGAAAAGAAAGTATAAGCATTCAAATCTAGCATTTGATCACATGCTTGTTATTGGTCAAAAGTTATGAACAAGTTATATCTGATCTTTTATTATCTAATAATTTATCCAATTTATAAAATACAGTTTGGAAACATTGGCTCACGTGCTAGAATTAAATCACCATTAAGACTTGACGGTAAACGAAATATATTTATTGGTAAAAATGTAAATATCCAGAAACATACTTGGTTAGCTTCAATATCTATCGATGGAAAAGATCCTTCAAGATTGGAAATAGGAGACGGGTCTGTAATAGGTCATTTTAATCATATTTATTGTACTCACCAGATTATAATAGGTAAAAAAGTTCTAACTGCAGACAAAGTTTATATTTCGGATAATACTCATGAATTTAAGGATATAGAAGTGCCAATACTTGATCAACCAGTAAGAAACATTAGTTCTGTAAGTGTCGGCGATGGAGCGTGGTTAGGAGAAAATGTATGTATTATCGGGGCTAACGTAGGCAAAAATTCTGTCATAGGAGCTAATAGTGTTGTAACAAGGGATATACCTGATTTTGCTGTAGCAGTTGGGAGTCCAGCAATAGTGATTAAGAGATATTGCATAGAAGATAAAATATGGAAGAAAACGAATAGTAAAGGAGAATTTATATGACGAAGGTACTCATCACTGGTGGCGCAGGTTTTATTGGATCTAATTTGTCTCTGGATCTAGTCTCTCGAGGACATGAGGTAACTATATTAGATAGTTTATCGCCTCAAATTCATACTAGTCAACCAGAGAAAAATTCTCCACTGTATAAAACAGTTATTGGCAAAGTCAATTTTATAAAAGGAAGTGTGGAAGATAAGGAGATTTTTTACAAGGCTATTGAGAATAATGAAGTTATTGTGCATTATGCTGCAGAGACTGGCACAGGTCAGTCAATGTATGAGATAAATAAATATAACAATGTCAATATTGGTGGGACAGCAAATATGCTAGATATATTGACAAATAGGGAACATAAGGTCAAAAAAATTGTGGTCGCTTCATCGCGTTCTATATATGGCGAAGGCAAATACTATTCTAGTAAATACGGTATCGTGTTTCCGACTTCTAGGGTGGATAATGAGCTAAAATCTGGTAACTTTGAGGTTTCATATCTTGATGATAGAAATCTTATTCTCAAACCAACTGATGAAGAATCAAAAATACATCCTTCGTCTTTTTATGCAATTACAAAGCAAGTGCAAGAACAAATGATTATGACGCTTTGTCCAAATATTGGTATAGCGCCAGTAGCGTTGCGTTACCAGAATGTATACGGACCAGGTCAATCCTTGACCAATCCTTATACAGGTATACTATCTATTTTTTCTAATTTAATTCTTTCGGATAAACCTGTCAATATTTTTGAAGATGGACTTGAAAGTAGGGACTTTGTATATATTTCGGATGTAGTGGCAGCTACACGACTTTCCATTGAGTCTGAAAATGCGAATGGTCAGATATTGAATGTAGGGTCGGGAGTGAATACAAGTGTATTGGCTATAGCAAAATTGCTGTACCATTTTTATAATAAAGAAGAAAACTTTAAAATAACAGGGAACTACCGACTAGGTGATATAAGGCATAATTATGCTGATCTGAGTAAGGTATTTTCAAAAATTGGTTTTGAACCTTCAGTGACCATGGAGGAAGGCATTAAAAATTTCTGCTCATGGGTGCAGATGCAAAATATAGTTGATAATGGATATGAAAAGTCTATTCAAGAAATGAAAACAAAGGGTTTGTTGAAATAAGTCATGCGAAAATTAGGATTAGTTACGGTTTTATACAATTCAGAATCTGTTCTGAAAGATTTTTTTGCAAGCTTAAAGTCTCAAACCTTACAAAATTTCAAGTTATATCTTATAGATAACTCAGCAAGCATTGAGTCAACCCATCTTCTCAATACTTTTTTAACTGAGGAGTTACTTTTTGAATATGAACATATTGTCTGCAAGGGAAACCTTGGTGTAGCAGAAGGCAATAATATTGGTATACGCAAGTCAATAGAGGATAAATGTGAATTTACCGTACTTTTAAATAATGATATTATTATTGAAAATACAGATTTTCTAGCCCAATTATTGAATTTGCATATAAAGAATGAGTTTGATATAATAGTACCAAAGATTTTCTATCCCGATAGGAAATCTATCTGGTATGCTGGAGGGTATTTTGATAGATTAAGAGCATTAGGCGTTCACCGAAATTTTAAAAAAATAGATGATAATCTATCAAATTGTAATCAGTTAGTTACCTACTCGCCCACATGTTTTATGTCAATAAAAAATTCTGTATTTGACACAGTCGGTCTTATGGATTCAACCTACTTTGTCTATACAGATGATACTGATTTCGTATATCGCTGTATACAATTAGGAATTAAATTATGGTATGTTCCAGAATTGGTTATTACTCACCTTGTTTCAGTAAGTTCTGGCGGAGATGACTCTAAATTTTATATTTTCTATTCCAATAGAAATAAGATATACTTTATTCGTAAACATTACACGGGCATACGCAAATATATCTCAATAGGATATCATTTGCTAGCAAGAGTTGTATTTTATCTTAAATTTAATTCGGCTCAGAGACAAAGTCTATTGAATGGACTAAGGGAAGGATTTAAACTAAAATTATGAATTTACTTAAACAATATACCTTAATATCTAAAATTCCTAGCTATAGGTGCTAGGAATCACTCTATATCAAAATGTAATTTGAACTTTTTCAACTAAACAAAATGAGAGCAATATTTCTTTTCATCGCCAGATTTCTAAAGAATTATAATTTATATGTTGTCAAGTCACTAAGTTTTTATTCTAAAAAATCATTACTAGACGCAAACTTCGATTTTGTTCGCTACGGATCTTTAGAGTTATGCGCTAATGAGATTAAATTAAAAAATGTAAGAGGAAATCTAGCTGAGGTTGGTGTTTATAAGGGCAATTTTTCAGAAAAATTAAACAAGCTTTTCCCTGAACGAAAACTTTATTTGTTTGATACTTTTGAAGGTTTTGATAAAAGAGATATCTTAGCTGAAATAATGGATAACTATTCAACAGGGGAACAAAATTTTTCAAATACAAGCGTAGAGTTAGTATTGTCAAAAATGATCAACAAAGAAAATTGTATTGTAAAAAAAGGTTTTTTTCCTGAAACGACAGCTGGACTTGAAGACAGTTTTTGTTTTGTAAGTCTTGATGCAGATTTATATCAGCCTATATATGAGGGACTTCATTTTTTCTATCCTAAATTGGAGCTAGGAGGTTATATTTTTATTCATGACTTCAATAATGAAGGTTATAAAGGCGCTAGAGAAGCTGTAGTAAAGTTTTGTGCTGAATTAAAAATTGGCTATACACCAATACCTGACAATGGAGGTACAGCTATTATTTCAAAGTAAAGTTTGAATATCATCTACCACCCTCTTAGTCACCGCGCCCCAATAATAATGCTCGTAAAATTTTGGTGAAATTTCAGATTGAGTTTTAGAAGCTAAAAGAATATTTGAAACAAACTCTTCCCAGTCATTATCTGCCGATATAAATAACATGCCGCGGCATACTGTGGGGTCTAATCCAAATGCACCGTTGGAAGTACTCACAACTTTGATGTTATGCCCCAGAGCTTCTACGGCTTTCGTTTTAATACCTCCCCCGAGGAGCATAGGATTGAGCATAATGTCGGCACTATCTAGTATTTCTCTTATATCATCTATAAAGCCCAAATATTCTATAGAGTCTTCGACTTGTATTTTTTTCTGCGTTTCCACATCCAAATTTTTCCCAATTACAAGTATCTTGTATTTTAGGTCGGTTTTTTTCAATCGTGGATTGATTTCATCGATTATGAAATTTACAGCTTGATTATTCGGTTCATAGGGGAAGGTGCCTATAAAATAAAGAATTTTCGAATCTTCTTGTAGACCATATTTGGTTTGTAATTTTTTTCTATATTGAAGGTCTTTGTGCGGTTTATGATCTATATTTATTCCGAATGGTGATACTTTAGTTTTCGCGACATCTAGATTGTAGTTTTTTATTGCCCACCTTCTATCTTCTTCTGTGACAAAAAATGTAATTTCACTTACAGATAGCACCCATTTCTCATAATGAAATAATATTGGAGACCACCATTTCCCTAGGGTTCTAAACCTTTCTGATTCAATATTATGACTATAGGATATGAGTTTTATCCCACACCATTTGGCTGCACAATATGACGATAAGCCAAGATAGGGGTGCGAGCACATTAGCACATCTATTCTTTCTTTTTTTATTGTTGATATTATAGCATATAAGTACGGAATTTGAAGATAGGTCAGAATCTTATTTTTAAATTTTGCTATAAGTTTAAATTTAAGAATACAATTACTTTCATTATTCTTACTGCTGCCTATCACATAATTATCGATATAGTCAGCGATATGATTGTGAAAATGAAGATGAGCTATCTCTCCACCAGTGAGAGCTGGAAGAAATTTATATGAAATGAGAGTAAGTAACTTTAGTTTATCCCTGCTCATTGGAGCTAGTCGTTCGTCGGAAATAAACCCAATATACAAGTCCTAATATCAGTAAAAAACTTAGTACACTTGCTACATAACCTAGAGTTAAATAGCTATCTAATTTCTTAGCTGTAAACTTCATCTCCACCTTATTATTCCCTGCAGGAATATATGCTCCACGAAGCAGATAATTTACACGTACTAGTTTTTGTGGTTTACCATTGACATAGAGATTCCAATCTTCATTTCCTTTGTACCATATTTCAGAGAATACTACAAATCCCCCTGAAGATGATTTTGATTGATACTCCATATTGTCAGGATGATACTTGGTAAGACTTATCGAGGCGCTAGGATCTGCATTGATGGCAAAGTTTGTTTCGTTTTTAAAGCGCTGATCTATCCATACCGTGTTTTTAGGATTAAAAGTGCCTATAGAGTCCATTTCTTCATTTGCATTTTTCGCAAATTTTACTTCCTTGATAAACCATGCATTTCCGCATGCATCAGGATTTTGTTGTGGCATTTTTTGTCCGTCTTGCGTGCCTACAATGAGATATTTCGTGTTGAGCATATTGAGCACAGGCATATTGCCTCTTGACAAATGCACGTCAATTAGGTCTTGGTAACGATATAGTTTGGCGGGAGAATATCCACCCACGTTGCTAAAGCGGTAACCATCCGTATTACTGCTAAATACACTTTGGCTAGTTGTATTGAAAATGCGGAAATGAGATTTGTCCTGTTCTAAATATTGATTATACGCCTCATTAGGAATTAGGTCTTCTGGCTTATCTACTTTTTGAAAAACATCAGCAGATAGATATCGTTTGTGCACGCTCCAAAGGTCGAAGAAAATCAGTAACCCAAGCGCAATGATAAGATGCTGATAAGTAAATTTATTTCGAATGTAAAAATAAAAACCAGCAACTACCAAGCTAACTAAAAATAAGGTTCTTAAAAGGTCTGATTTGAAAAAAGAAGCTCTATCTTCTATCATCAGGTCCAACGCCTGTTTATTTTCTCCAAAAGTTTGCAAGTCGTTAACTCCCGTATAGCCAGCGCTCGATATCATGGCAAATCCTATTATCAGCAATCCTAAGAATGTATATGCGCTATATTTTAATGCTTTGATCATAACCTCATTCTTCTCATTTCTGAAGAAAGAAGTTAATCCCAAGCCAATTGTAATTACAGAAATAGTATTAAGAATAGAAAAAGACATGGTCGGTGTTCTAAACTTATTGTATAGGGGTAGGTATTGAAAAAGCAATTCGTTAAAGCCAAGAAAGCTTCTGCCTAGTCCCATAAATAGCGATAGGACAAAGATGAAGATAAGTGCATATTTGAAATTATTTTTCCAATAGAATAAAGAGAAAATGAAGAGAAATAACGTAATTGCTCCCAAATAATTTGGTGCACCAGTAAATGGTTGAATCCCCCAATAAAATGGCAAAGTAACTTCCTCTTGGCCACTTGCTTGTGCCTGTTGTTCTGCCAGTTTTGACTTCTTGCCTTTTACAGTATAATTGCTAGAACCACCTGTAGCATCAGGAACGAAAAAATTGACAAGTTCTTCCCATGAATAACTCCAACTAAAGGCATAATTGATATCTAAGCCACCATCCTTGGATGTAGAGTTAGCCTCAGGTTTTACAAGTTCTGTTTTGCCGCCACGCATTGTTTCTTTATTATAATCTTCGACTATTAGTAAAGTAGATAAATTTGGAAGTGCACCAATAGCTACAAATATTAAAGTAATGAATCCTTTTTTAAGATAACCTGTCACCGTTTTGGAGCGAATAGAATCTATGAGAAAATATAAAGCTAAAATAACAGAAACTATTACTCCGTAATAGACTATCTGATAGTGCCCAAAAGCTATTGAGAGATTTATTCCTAGCATAATGGCTATCAAACCTATCAACTTGTTATCTCTCATGTAGCATATAAATCCAGCATAGACTGGCAGTAAGAAGGCAAATGATAGAATCTTGGTAGGATGAGATGCCCAAAGTGAATCTAATATCCAAGTGTTTAAACCAAGAGCTATAGCACAAATAAACGCTATTTTTTTATTGACATTAAGTAGAATAAGTGATACAAATCCGCATAGCAATAGAAAAAATAAAAAGCCTACATTGTTAGGTAAAGCAAAGACTAATTTTGAAAAATATTTCGAAATTAGATTGCCCGAAATGTCACTGGCAACCGTGAATAGTGGCATACCACTAAATATTCTATTAGTCCAGAATATACTTTCACCTTTATCTTGATAGTCTTTCCACTCCTTAGAGGCTTCTTGCCATGTTACGGCATCATGTGCACTTAACTTCTTTCCTTGCAATTCTGGGTAAAATATAATACAAGATATCAATATCAATCCTGCTATATAAGGTAAATACCCTTTCAATTTTTCTAATATTTGATTCATTAGTTGTTGATTAAAATTTCAAATGTCTAATAGTTTGCCCATTATTAATGAGCTGTTTTAAAGATTCAATTCCTATTTGTATATGACTATCTACAAAATTAGCTGTTACACTTGTATCACTTTTCTCAGTTTTTACACCATCGGGTTCCATAGGTTTATCGCTCACTAATAATAGTGCTCCTGTGCGTATTTTATTATAATGCCCTACCGTAAATATAGTAGCTGTTTCCATATCGATAGCTTCCACTCTTAATTTTGTCAAATAATCTTTAAATTCCTGATCATGTTCCCATACTCTGCGATTCGTCGTATAGACAGCGCCAGTCCAATAATCTTTATCAAAATCTCGAATCGTTGTAGATATTGCTTTTTGAAGTGCGAAAGCTGGTAAAGCTGGCAATTCGGAAGGGAAGTAGTCATTTGACGTACCTTCACCCCTTACTGCAGCTATAGGTAAAATGAGATCACCAATATTAAATTTTGATTTCAATGCACCACATTTCCCTAAAAATAAACAGGCTTTAGGATTTATAGCTTTTAATAAATCCATAACGGTAGCAGCATTAGGACTGCCCATTCCGAAGTTGATAATCGTGATATTCTCCGCTGTGGCTGTCTGCATAGGACGTTGTTTTCCTAAAACCTCAACCTGAAACTTGTCGGCAAAAAGCTCGACATAGCCAATAAAATTGGTAAGCAGGATATACTCTCCAAAATTTTCTAATGGAACCCCAGTATATCTCGGAAGCCAATTATTAACTATCTCTTCTTTAGAATTCATTCTCTTCTATTTTTGCAAATATAAATTAATTGTTTGAAATATTGAATTCACTTTTACTTTGCTTTTGTTTTATTCTGTTAAATCTACAAGTTAAAGGTCAAAATTTTAACCTAGATGCCAAGAGATTTGAACTTTTAGTAGATAGAGATACTTCTTCTCTTAAACAAATTTTGCATGATTCCTTGACTTATATCCATTCCAATGGACTGGAGGAATCCAAAAAAAATATTATTCAATCAATGACAAGCGGAAAAATTGTGTATCAAAAATTTAAATTTATCAATAGAAGTCTTATTTTCAGAAATCAAGAAAAGCTTGCTTTTAAAGGAATAGTATTAGTTGATGGACTTTATGAAGGTCAGTCATTTCAAATAAAATTGGCATTTACCTCATTCTATAAAAGATATAAGAAGAGATTTCAACTGTTTTATTGGCAGTCTACCAAATTGTAGGAAGCTAGAATATATGGCACCTTCTAAACAAACCGATTTATACCGTTTGGAACTCTGTAATAGTCCAATTTTATGCCACGCTCCAATGGACTAAACACAATTCACAACGGCATTTACCACTCTAAACATATAAAATACATTGAACTATTTTATATGTATGATTGGTATTACTTCTTTTTAGTCGTTTTAGCAGTTTTCTTTGCTGTTTTTTTAGCAGTCGCTTTAGCTGTTTTCTTAGAAGTTTTGATAGCTTCTGTTTTAAACTCTCCTTTAATTATTTTCTGAATCACCTCAAGGGTTAATTTCTCAGCTTCTACTCCTTTCGGTATACGGTAATTCTCTTTTCCTTGTTTAATAAATGGCCCCCAGCGCCCTTGAAGCACTTGAATGCCTTCTTCAGTAAAATCAAGTATTAGTTTTTTAGCGTCTGATTCGCGTTTATATATGATTCGTTGAATAGCGGTTTCTAGGTCAATAGACATGACATCATCTTCCTTTTTAAGAGATGTAAAGGTGCTGCCTTGCTGAACATAAGGACCAAAACGACCTACATTGACTTTGAGTTCTTTGCCTTCAAATTCTCCTAGAATTCTTGGAAGTTTGAATAGATCCAGAGCTTGCTCCATCGTGATAGTTTCTATACTTTGGTCTTTTCTCAGTCTAGCGTATCGAGGTTTATAGTCCGGATTATTTTCATCAGTTACACCGATTTGTACCATGGGTCCAAACCTTCCCATCCGCGCTATCATAGGTTCTTTGGAATCTGGATGGTTACCTAGACTGCGTTCACCAGATACACGCTCAGCTGTTTCTAAGGTGGTTTCCACCTCTTCATGGAATGGTTTATAAAATCGCTCAAGCATTTTTTGCCATTCTATCTTACCATTGGAGATTTCATCGAAATCCTCCTCCATATTAGCTGTAAATTTGTAATCGATCACTTTTTCAAAGTGAATTTTTAGAAAATCGGTCACCAACATACCTATATCGGTAGGAAAAAGCTTGGCCTTTTCTGCCCCAGTTATCATAGATTCTGTCACCAAACTCACCTTATCTTTTTCTAATTTATATACTTGAAAATCAAGCTTTTTACCATCTCTATAATCCTTTAGAACATACTCTCTATTCTGTATAGTAGAAATGGTAGGCGCATAGGTAGATGGACGACCAATACCTAGCTCTTCTAGTTTTTTTACTAAGCTAGCTTCATTATATCTTGCGGGGTGTTTTGTGAATTTCTGGGTGGCGGTAAGATTATTAAGCATCATAGCTTGACCTTCTTTCATAGGAGGTAGAAATCCACCACTATTTTCCTCATCATCCTCATCTTTTTCTATCATGTAGGCTTTTAAAAATCCTTCGAATGTCACAACCTCTTGTTTGGCTGTGAGATCTATTTGATTTTTATCATTACCAATGGTGACAATAGTGTTTTCAATTGCAGCATCGCTCATTTGCGAAGCGATCGCTCTTTTCCATATTAAATCATATAGTTTAATCTCATCTGAGTCTGCATCTATATTGTTTTTGGCAAAACTTGTTGGTCTTATGGCTTCATGTGCTTCCTGGGCATTTGCTATTTTACTAGTATATTTTCTCATTTTATGGTAGTTCTTTCCATAAAATTTTTCGATAGCTTTTTGAGCGTCAGCTATAGCAGTATCGCTCAAATTTACCGAGTCTGTTCTCATATAGGTTATATGCCCTGCTTCGTATAGTCGCTGCGCCACCTGCATGGTTTTAGCTACGGAGTACCCCATTTTTTTGGAAGCCTCCTGTTGCAAGGTGGATGTAGTGAATGGCGCTACAGGAGATTTTTTGCCAGCCTTTTTTTCAATTTTCGAAATACTGAATTTCGCTCCTACAAAGCTCTCAGTTACTTTTTTAGCTTCAGCATCACTTGACAAATCTTTAGAACTTTCTGCCTTTACTTTGACTGGTTTCCCTTCTATATCTTTTTCGTCAAATAGTGCAGCTACTTTATAATACATCTTTGCCTGAAACTGTTGTATTTCTCGTTCACGCTCCACAATAAGTCTTACAGCCACCGACTGAACGCGGCCTGCACTTAAGTTGGGTCTTACCTTTCTCCATAGAATGGGAGAAATCTCAAAGCCAACAATTCTGTCTAATACCCTTCTAGCTTGCTGTGCATTGACTAGATTCATATTTATGTTTCTAGGACTAGCTATAGCTTTTTTAATAGCAGATTCTGTAATTTCTGAATAGGTGACCCTTTTAGTTGTCTTTGGGTCTAGTTTTAAAACTTCACATAAATGCCATGAAATCGCTTCACCTTCTCGGTCTTCATCCGTTGCTAGATAGACTTCTTTAACTTCTTTTTTAAGCTTTTTTAGTTCTGCTACGACTTTTTCTTTTTCTTTTGAAACTTCATAACTCGGTACAAATCCATTTTCGATATCTATAGCTCGGTTGTTTTTGGGTAAGTCTCTAATATGACCATAACTTGATGCCACTATGAAATTGCCACCTAAGTATTTAGTAATAGTTTTTGCTTTGGCAGGTGACTCTACGATTAATAAATTTTTTGGCATACCTTATCCTTTAGGTTCGGGTTTAAAAATTGCAAAACTATATAGAAAACCATCTTACCTTTGACTTTTTTTTAATTAATGAGACTTTGGAACCAATTTGTTGCTTCTTTGAGTTATGATACTAACCTTTTAAAAACTATTGATGTAACTAAGTTTGGATTACCTACCACAAATTTATTTTTCTATCTTGATTATCTGAATCATACTAAATTTAGCGGGAATAAAATTCGTAAACTATATGGTACTTTGCAAAGAATTAAAGATACCGACATACAAAATATTATCACCGTAGGTGGGAATTATTCTAATTACTTATATGCCTGTGGGTATTTGCCAGAGTTAATTGCTAAAAATTTAGTCGCTATCATAAAAGGACATGAACCAAAAGAGTATGGTTATACTCTCAAACATTTAAAAGAAAAAGGTGTTCAGCTTCATTTTTATCCGAGAGAGATATTGAGAAATAGTTTCGATGAAGTTCTAGGTGAATTAATGCGTATTTATCCCAATTCTTATTTTATACCTGAAGGAGGCACTAATGAATGGACGCATGAGGGGTTTGAGTCATTGGTGAAAAATGGGTTGCAAGATTTTGATTTGGTTTGCACACCTGTAGGTACTTTCGGCACCTATCTAGGACTCCAGACTTATCTAAATCCAGAACAAAAACTACTAGGTTATGCAGCGACTTTAGATTATTCTTTAAAAGTACGAGGTAATATTTGTTATGATTATACATTTGGGGGATTTGCGAAAATGTCCAATGATTTATGGAGTTTCATTCAAAATTTTGAAGAAGAATATAACATTCCCTTAGACCCTATTTATACAAGTAAGATGATGTATGGAATTTTTCAGGATATAAAACTTGGTAAATTCTCGCCTGAAGATAGAGTAGTAGCTGTGCATACCGGCGGCCTGCAGGGTCGGCAAGGTTTTAAATCTTTTTGTAAAAAGGTGTAAATATTCACAAACACATTATATCCAATTTCGTATATTTGTAAGGCTAAATTCAATGTTATGAGAATAGTATATTTCGTTTCTGTTCTAAGTGTAATCGCTCTACAAGTAGGCTGTAGCTCAGAAAATTCAGGTGGGAATACTACAAAGCCTTTTGTGCTTAAAGTGCCTAGTCATTTTCCGCCAGCATCTATTCCTGCAGATAATCCGTTAACTGAAGCCAAAGTAAAATTGGGTCGAATGTTGTTTTATGAAAAAAGAATTTCAGAAGATTTAAAAATTGCCTGTGCTAATTGTCATAAACAAGAATTTGCCTTTGGTTCTGATAAAGCTTTGGATATGAAGGTTCATGGAGATATGACTACAAGAAATAGTTCGGTGCTTTTTAATTTAGCTTTTACTAAAGAATTTTTCTGGGATGGACGCACTAAAACTCTAGAGGCTACTGTAAAAGATGCCTTGAAAGGAGAACAAAAATTTAACATTGATTTTGTCAAAACGAGACTCATGCCAGAGCAGAGATACAAGGATGCCTTTAATGTTGCATTTAGTTCTACAGAACCTACCGATGATATGGTTGAAAAAGCTTTGGCAAGTTTCATTCGGACTATGGTCTCTGGTTCATCTAGAGTAGATAAAGGTAAAATTGAAGGGAATCCCAATAAGTATCTAACAGCAGCAGAAATTGAAGGAAGAAATATCTTTGAAACAGAAGAAGGCGATTGCTTTCATTGTCATGGGGATATCACCGGTCAACCTTTGATGACAGACAATTTGTTTCATAATAATGGACTAGACCCTTATATGAGTCCTGGATTATTTAAGGACCCAGGATTGGGATTTGTGACGGGTGTTTCTGGTCCAGATGTTGGTAAATTTAAAACTGGAGCTTTGAGAAATTTATCTTATTCTAAACCTTTTATGCATGATGGACGCCTTGCCAATCTAGATGCTGTTTTGACCCATTATAATTCTGGTGTAAAAAACAATTTCTCAATAGACCCTAATATGAAAAAGGCCAATCAAGGTGGTATCCAGCTAACTCCAGATAGAATTGCACGCCTAAAGGCTTATTTGCTTGCTTTTGATGATCCAGCATTTATCAGCGATACGAGCTTTAGTGATCCGTTTAAGTAAAAACAGTTGCCAGTGGTCAGTAATATACTGCAAAGTAAAGTTAATTTCGAATTTCTAACTCCTCAACTAACTACAATAGTCTTATTCCAGACTACCAATATATGAATGCTCTGCTCTTAGATTGCGACGATTCTTATACACTAAATATTTACGACTATTTAAAGCAATGCGGTCTTGTTGTGGATGTAATTAATTGTCGGGATATTATATTAGATAAAATACTAGTCTATGATACTATAGTCTTGTCTCCAGGTCCCAATTCTCCTGTTGATGTTCCTGTATTGTTTGGAATTATTGAAAAATTCGCTGGATACAAGCCTATATTGGGTATTTGTTTAGGTCATCAGGCCATCGGTATGTATTATGGACATACCTTAGTTCAATCTCATAATCCTATACATGGAATATCAGTAAAAATTTCTAATAGAGATGATGCTATTTTTCATAATATTGACACCGAAAATTTGATGGTCATGCGTTATAATAGTCTAGCTTTACAAGATAAAAAAGAATCAGAACTGCATGTGATAGCCAGAGACGAGGCTGGAGAGATTATGGCTGTAAGACACAAAAGGCATAATATATATGGTATTCAATTCCATCCTGAGTCTGTAGGCACTCCGCAAGGCTTGAAATTGATAGAAAATTGGAAGAAGCAACTTCATAACTAATAGTGAATAACTAGTAATTATGGACTTAAAACTTATCACTTAAAACTTAAAACTAGTAAATGTCTTTAATAGCATCTATTTCTGGAATTAGAGGTACCATAGGAGGAAAACATGGAGAAGGCTTATCTCCACTAGATATTCAGCGTTATGCCTTGGCCTATGGTCAATTAGTTAAATCTAAATATTCAAGACCAAAAATCGTCATCGGTAGAGATGCACGTATATCAGGAGAAATGGTCTACAATATAGTTTCAGGGTCATTAATTGGTTTAGGTATCGATATAGTAAATCTGGGACTTTCTACTACCCCCACTGTAGAAAAAGCGGTAAAAAAGTTAAATGCGCAAGGTGGAATTATTCTCACAGCTAGTCATAATCCAAAGGAGTGGAACGCGCTCAAGCTTCTCAATGATGTAGGCGAGTTTATCTCCGCTGCCGAAGGTCAAAAAGTCATAGATATGGCTCTAGAGCTTGAAAATATTGACTTTTCAAAAGTTGATGAACTCGGTAAAATTACCTCAGACGATACCATTCTAAATTGGCACATAGCTGAGATAGCGGATTCTAAATGGACAGATACACAAGCGATAAAAGGAAAGAAAATAAAAGTAGTGGTAGATGGTATCAATAGTAGTGGTAGTATAGCTGTCCCATTGCTATTAAAAGCATTAGGGGTAGAGGACATTATCCTACTCAACGGTGATACTTCTGGAAATTTTGCACACAATCCAGAGCCATTAGCACCTCATCTCAAACAAATCTGTGAATCGGTAGTGTCAGAAAAAGCAGATCTAGGAATAGTAGTAGATCCTGATGTAGATAGACTTTGCTTTGTCAATGAAGATGGTAGCCTTTTCGGAGAAGAATACACCCTAGTAGCTGTAGCAGATTATATTTTGTCTAAAGAAAAAGGGAATACTGTTTCCAATCTTTCTTCGACACGTGCCCTGCGAGAGATAACCAAAAAACATGGTGGTCAATACCATGCCTCCGCTGTAGGGGAGGTAAATGTAGTTGCGAAGATGAAAGAAGTGAAAGCAATTATTGGAGGAGAAGGCAATGGAGGCGTTATTTTCCCACATTCCCACTATGGGAGGGATGCACTCATGGGCATAGGACTATTCCTCAGCTATTATGCGCAGAAAAACCAAAAAATGTCTGCCATCAAAGCAGGTTTGCCACAGTTTGAGATGGCTAAAAATAAAATTGAGCTTAATCCTAATATTAACGTTGATGGACTCATTGCTGGAATGCATGCCAAATATAAAGATATAGAGCAATGTAACACGGTAGATGGTCTAAAAATAGACTTCACAGATGGGTGGGTACATCTACGTAAGTCTAACACCGAGCCTATTATTCGTATCTATTCAGAAGCAGAAACCGCAAAAAAAGCGGACCAATTGGCGTCTAGGTTTGTAGAAGAGTTGAAAAGTATGATTACATAGTAAACGTATATCAAAATAGATGTTTAAAATTTAAGCATTTTCAAAAGTGGAACTTATTCAGTCGATTGATATTGCTGTTCTTAAATGGATACATGGCAACCTACAATGTTTATCTTTAGATACATTGTGTCCCATTCTTCGAACTAAGACCACCTGGATTCCTTTATATTTATTATTTACATACTACATTTGGAGAAAATTTCCTGATGAATTTTGGAAGATTTTTATAACTACTATTTTGGTTACCGCTTTGTGTGATATTTTATGTGCGCGCTTATTAAAACCCTTATTTCAACGACCGAGACCTTGCCAAATAGCTGAATTTCAATTTTGGCTAAACCAATTTCCGTTTTGTAGCCAAACATATAGTTTCCCATCTTGCCATGCTATGAACCATGCTTCCTTGGCTTCTTTTCTTTTCTATTTTATACCTAAAACCTATAGATGGTTATTGGCAGTTTGGGTAGTTACTATTTCTTTTAGTCAGGTTTATATTGGGGTGCATTACCCCTCAGATGTAATTGGGGGAATATTGATAGGTGCTACAATAGGTTATATAGGCAGTATTTGGATCCGGTCTAAATGTATTGGTATTAATGAAAAGCTAGATTAATAGTCCTTTTTGCTATCATTATATATTGGCAAAGTATCATTAGTAGGGCTATAGTCGGTATTTGTGTCATCCAGAGGTAAAGCAGAGTTCTGGAAGCTACAATCAAATTGTTTAATAAGTGTACTGTCCGATTCAGAGAAAAAAGATCCTGACTTGTATTTAGGGATAGACGTAGCTTTTTTATAAAACTTTGCCCAAATGGGAAGCGCAGTATTTGCACCTTGTCCGAGTCTGGTAGATGCAAAACTTATGGAGGGGTCATCTGCTCCAACCCAAACTGTAGTTAAAAGTTGTGATGTGCTGCCTATAAACCAACCGTCTGAGTTAGATTGAGTAGTTCCAGTTTTGCATGCGATTTCATCCTTAAAACCGTATTGACCACGAAGTCTTGCGGCGGTACCTTTGTCTTTGGATACTCCCTGAAGCATGAGATTCATTGTTTTTGCAATTTCTTCAGGCATTACTTCTTTGGACTCCGGTTTTTTCTCGAATATGACATTTCCATCCTTATCTTCAATACGTTCAATATAAAATGGCTTACTATAGATACCGCCATTCATATAAGGAGTGTAGGCTCCAGTCATTTCTATTACGGATATATCCGAAGTGCCTAAGCTGATAGCTGGTACTTCTTCAAACTCTGCATCTATGCCTAGTTGCTTGGCTTTATCAATAAGTAAGGAAGGGCCAAATTGTTTTATCAAAAGTGCAGCTATTCTGTTGTCGGAAACTTGTAATCCATCTTTTAAAGTGACTTCTTCTCCATCTTTAAAATTCTTAGAACCTTTAGGATCCCAGCTTTCGTGCCCTTCAATGAGTGGTTTTTCGTAAATAAGTTTACTACATGGGGTCAGTCCATTTTCTAATGCTACATTATAGAGAAATGGCTTAAAGGTTGATCCTGATTGCCTTTTTGTTGATTGTCTGACATGGTCGTATTTAAAGAAATTAAAATCTATACCGCCAACCCAAGCTCGAATTTTCCCCGTATGTGGGTCAATTGCACATAGCCCAGCTTGTAAAATCTTCTTTACATATTTAATCGAATCTATAAAACTCATCGTCGTATCTATAGGCCCGCGCCAGGTAAAAATTCGCATAGCATGCTTCTCTGTACTGAGTATTTTGAAAATTTCATCTTCAGATTTGCCTTCATCGCTGAGGTTTTTGTATTGTTCTGATGCGCGTACAATATTTTTAACCAAATCAGGATTCGCCTTCGCCCCATACTTGTATGGGTCCTTTGCCCCCCACTCTCTGAGAAACTCCCTTTGCAGCCAAGGCATGTGTTCTGATACAGACTCTTCTGCATAAGTTTGCAGCTTGGAGTTTATGGTGGTATAAATTTTTAAGCCGTCAGCATAAATATCATATGGATCTCCATTTTCTTTGGAAAAATTTTGTAAGATATCTCCTAATTCCATTCTTATTTGTTCTCTTAGATATGGTGCTAATCCAGTACTCGGAGAGGTTAATCTATAATCAAGTTTTATTGGAAGTTTTTTAGCACTGGTTGCTGTCATTTCATCAATAAAACCTGCTTTCCGCATCTGCTCTAAGACTACATTGCGTCTTTTGAGTGCATTATCTGGTTTCGATTTAGGGTTATAGAGCGCTGGTCCTTTAAGCATACCAACTAAAACTGCAGATTCATCTATTGTTAGTTTTATTGGTTCTTTATTGAAATATGTTTTTGATGCCTCTCGCAGTCCATAAGAATTGTGAAGAAAAGGAACCGTATTGAAATATAGTGCAAGTATCTCTTGTTTTGAGAAATTACGTTCCAATTCTATAGCTATATACCATTCTTTAACTTTTTGAATGAGGCGTTTTAGCTTATTCTTTCTTCCTTCTTCTGAATGGAATAGATTTTTCGCTAATTGTTGGGTAATAGTGCTAGCGCCAGAGGGTTTACCTAAGATAAAAGTTCTAAAGCTAGCTGAAATTAAACCGAAAACATCGATTCCTGAATGGTCGTAAAATCGCTCATCTTCCGTAGCTATGAGGGCTTCTATAGTACTCGTTGAAATCTGTTTGTAGTTTAGTTCTGTTCTATTCTCATAATAGAGTTTACCCATTACCTCATAATCTTCGGAATAAATGGTAGACGATAATTGACTTGATGGGTTCTTAATATACTCGATAGATGGAAGTTCGCCTAACCAACCTTGAGACACCGCAAATAGGAGTATTGAAAAAAATAAAAAGAAACCTAAGCTTATTTTTAGAAAAAGTCTAAAATAGAATCTAAAGCTATTTTCCATCAGCTAGGTTTATTCAACAGTCACACTTTTGGCTAAATTTCTAGGCTGATCTACGTTACACCCTCTTTCAATGGCTGTGTAATAGGATAATAATTGTAGTGGAATAGAAGCTAATATAGGACTAAGGCAATCCTCCGTATCAGGTACCTCAATCACATGCTTCGCTAGTTTTTTGATTTGGGCGTCTCCGTGTCTTGCAATAGCTATTACTTGACCCTTTCTTGCAGCTACTTCTTGCACATTGCTCAAAGTTTTTTCATGACTACTTATATTATTGACAAGAAACACAACAGGCATTTCTTCATCAATCAAAGCAATTGGGCCATGTTTCATCTCTGCCGCTGGATATCCTTCTGCATGAATATAAGAAATCTCTTTCAATTTCAATGCCCCTTCTAATGCTGCAGGGAAATTATAGCCTCTACCTAGGTAGAGAAAGTTTCTTGCATCTTTATAGTTATGAGCTATCGTTTTTACCTTCTCTTCACAAGATTTAAGTAATGATTCAATTTTCGAAGGTAGACTATCTAATTCCTTTAGTAATTGTTTAATTCTAGTTTTGGATAGTGTTGATTTGTTGTTTGCTATCCACAATGCTATTAGAAATAGAACAGAAACTTGAGCTGTAAAAGCTTTGGTACTAGCTACACCTATCTCAGGACCAGCATGTGTATAACAGCCAGCATGCGATGCTCTAGGTATAGAAGAGCCTACTACGTTGCAAACTCCTAAAATGAGACATCCTTTTTGTTTAGCCATTTCTATTGCCGCCAGAGTATCTGCTGTTTCACCTGATTGTGATATGGCTATAATAATGTCATCTTCATCAATGACTGGATTTCTATATCTAAATTCAGAGGCGTATTCTACCTCTACATTGGCTCTGGCTAAATCCTCTATCATATACTCAGCAAGTAATCCTGCATGCCATGAGGTACCACATGCCACAATGATAATTCTTCTGGAAGCCATGATACGATCCTTATACTCTTCGAGTCCGCCTAATTTGATAAGACCATTCTCTATATCGACTCTACCTCTAATACTATCATAAATACTTTTGGGTTGTTCATGAATCTCTTTAAGCATAAAGTGCTCATAGCCACCCTTTTCTATAGATTCAAGATTTAACTCTAATTCATGGATATAAGGGGTTTTCTCCTGATTTTGTATAGTTTTTAATTCAAAATCTCCACTTCTATTTAATGTCACCATTTCCTCGTCATTAATATAGACAACTTTTTTCGTGTATTCGATGACTGGAGATGCATCTGACGCAAGGAAAAACTCATTTTTACCTATACCTACTATAAGAGGGCTACCTTTTCGAGCTCCTATGAGTATATCGGGTTCTTTTTTAGAAAATACAGCTATGGCATAGGCTCCAGTTACTTCATTAAGGGCTAGTCTAACTGCTTTGTCTAAATTGCATTTTTCATTTTTCTGAACTTCTTCTATTAAGTGTGCTAGTACCTCTGTATCAGTATCTGAGATGAATTGATAGCCTCTACGTGTTAGTTCCTCTTTTATGGATTGAAAATTTTCTATGATACCATTGTGAATAACAGCAATATCACCATTATTGCTGAGATGGGGGTGCGAATTAATTTGACTAGGCGGTCCATGGGTAGCCCAGCGAGTATGACCTATACCCAGTGTACCAGTTACATCTGATTTTGTTGCTAGCTCTTCTAACTCGGATACTTTTCCTTTTTGTTTAATAAGCGATATCTTTTGATCCTTCATCAAAGCTACACCAGCGCTATCATATCCCCTATACTCAAGTCTTTTTAAACCTTTTATCAAAATAGGATAGGCATCTCTGGTACCAATATAGGCTACTATTCCGCACATATTTTATTGAATTAAATATCTTTATAATATATTCTTAATTTAGGCTTGGCTATATGCCCCGTTCCTCCAATAATAGCACTCGAAGGTAAAAAATCAGAATACTTGGTTACCGAATTGGAAATAAGTAATGGCGCAGAGTACACTCGAATTTTTCTACTTATACCTGGCGTAGAAATTAGTCTATTAAGATACATTGCTATATTGTATTTATATTCTTTACATGCCTTTCCACTAATAATAGTATCTTTTGTAGATATGAGAAATTTCTTTTTATATAACTCATCTGGCAATAAGAATTCTTTATTCCCTGCAGTATCTAAGTACATAAGCCCAAAGCTTTCTACACTTAAAATACTAGTATCAATACTGTAAAGACTTAATTCTGCTTTGAATATACTTTTAGTTTTGGAATAGATTGATAGGTCAGGCAAAATGAGCGTGGGTACATAGCCGTTTAACCCATGTGTATAGAGCAGATTATCTCCAGTCGTACGGTTTGGATTAATACTGCTTGTTCTGGCTATACTAGCAGGATCGTGAATATACTCATTGACCGTGGTGGAGTTACTCCCTCCTGTAGAAAAGTCGGATGTAATGGATAATCCACCTGAATTTTTCCCGTAAATACGAATTATATTGTCAGAACTAATGCTCAATAACACAAAACCATTTGTATTCGAATTCGAGGAACTTCTCACATAAAGACCTTTGAATATATTTTGAAGTTCTGCGTCACTAGCATAGCTGCCAGGAGCTATAATTTTGTTTGCTAAACTCAAGTTAAGAGGTATTTTAATTGCAGCTGGAATTTTGCCGCCAATATCTATGATACTGTCTTTAACATTTGGTATAAAATTGTACTTGGATCCAATAAGACCAGATGCATAGGTATAGCTCATTTTTTTACTATTCGGGTCTGTTTCTATACCTTCAGTCATTTCATATACTTCTACACTAAACGGTTGGTTGGCTGCTCCATATTTTGGCGTATTACTGAAATATGGTATTATTAAAACAATAGAATCAACAGAAGAAAAGCTAAAGGATTTGCTTGTAAGGGTAGTTTGATAGCTAGCATAGAAACTGGATCGAAAGGTTCCGTAGTTGCCATCTACTTTGGTTCCAAATGGCACGACACTGGTGTTGCGTATAGATCGTATAGAATCAATACTATTGTAGCCAATAATCTCAAAACTTGTGTCTACCTTTGCTCCAAGTGGTATAGGGGTGTCATCTATAAAATCACTTCCTTCTTTACTACAAGAAGCTAGGAATATAAAAAGATTTAAGAGATAAAATATTATGAACGGTTTATGCTCCCTCACTTTCTACTACAGGTTTGAATACGTCAATAAATTCAAAAAATGCTTTAGGATTTTCATTCGGCAAGTCCCTGTTAAATGTGGGCTTTTTTGAATTCATAATGCATTTATTGAGCTCACTATCTATAGAATGTGTATTAAGAACGATGGCATCAGCATATTGAATGGCACCTTTGCAAAGAGCGGTATGTGTTGCGGGTTTATACTCTATGCCTTTATCTTCTTTAATCACTCCATCTAGGAGGGCTTTTTCCAAGAATTTTGACTCAAGCGAATTCTTAAAACCTTCATCAAAAACATTGAAGAATATTTTTGATTCAGAGAATATAGGGTCAGAGCCGTAAATAGTTCTTGCATAAAAAGGAACCAAGCTAGTCATCCATCCATTACAAATTATGAAATCAGGCGCCCACCCAAATTTACGAACCGTCTCCATAACTCCCCTATTGAAAAATATCATTCTCTCAGAGTTATCTTCAAAGAATTTCCCGTTATCATCAAGATAGTCATTTTTACGATTATAGAAATCATCATTGTGGAGAAAATATATTTGCAATCTATGCTTCGAATTAGGAAGTGAAGCCACTTTAACTGTCAAGGCAAAGTCCTCATCGTTAAACATGACATTGATACCACTCAATCGTACAACCTCATGCAATTTATGCCTTCTTTCATTTATTGTTCCAAAACGTGGCATGAGTATTCTTACATCAAGTCCGCATGATGCTAGTTCGTTTGGAAGTTCAGAAATTTTTGTAGCTATATCAGATAGATTGTTGAATGGCTCTAACTCAGAAGTTAGAAATAATAATTTTCTCTTAGTCATTTAAATGAAAAATTTAAAGGTGTACAGAATCACTGGTTAAGTATATGCAAAGATAATACAAAAAAAATGGAAATCGACCTAATTATTTTGATAGTTCTATAAAAAGTCTTTATTTACAAGACGCTAAGATATTTTTTTAACTCTTATATACAACATTTGAATTTGCCTGAGCCGTGCATGTAATCAATAGGTCTCCAATATGCACATGTGCAGGTCTGCTAGCTATATAAAGAATGGCATCGGCAACATCATGAGCTGATAGAGGTTCGAAACCCTTATAAACATTGTCAGCAAGTTCTTTATTTCCATGAAAACGAACCTCAGAAAACTCTGTATGAACCATGCCTGGGGCTATACTACTCACCTTTATATTGTGTTCCAATAGGTCAAGGCGAAGACTTTTAGTCAAAGCATCTACTGCGCTTTTAGTGGCGCTATAGACATTGCCACCAAGATACATATCTCTAGCAGCAGTGCTACTCACATTGATGATGTGGCCTGATTTATTTTTTACCATAAAAGGTACGATTTCCTTTGTGAGATAGATTAAACCTTTAAGATTGGTGTCTATCATCATTTCCCAGTCAGCATCTAATCCTTCTTGGAAACTTGATTTGCCTAATGCCAGTCCAGCATTATTTACTAGTACGTTTACAGATGATATAATTTCTTTTTTCTGTTCAATGCTATTGCGAAGGGCCGCTCTATCTGCTATATCAAAGCAAAGTGGCAGAACAGTTACGCCATACGAAGTCTCAAGATCACGAGTCAGTTCTTCAAGTCGAGGCTTTCTTCTGCCTGAAATTACGAGATCCCAGTTGTTCTGAGCAAAAAGTATGGCTGCTGCTTTTCCTATACCAGACGTTGCTCCTGATATAAAGGCTAATTTTTTATTATTCATTATGCTGCAAATTTACATCAAAGGTATATATTTTATTTGTCTTAGTTTTACTCACTAAATATAGAAATGCGAGTATATAATCCCAGAGATTGGTTTAGCTTATTATTGAAGCCTCATCAGACTTCATCTTTTCATCTGATGGCTTGGTTGATATTGGCGGTATGTATTTTTACGATCATTATAGTGTACATAGAGCAGGATGTTCTCAAATTACCACAAGACCATCCTGTAAAAAATGTGCTGATGCTTCAAACTTTTCTTGGCTTTGCTATTTCTATACTATTGGTATTTCGCACGAATACTGCCTACGACAGATGGTGGGAAGGGCGCAAGCTATGGGGTAGCCTAGTCAATTCTTCACGGAATTTGGCCATTAAGATAAATGCCATGATACCAAGCAGCGAAGCAGATAGAGATTTTTATCGCCAAACTATACCCTTATTTGCGGAGCACCTAAAGGCTCACCTCTTGAAAGAAAAGACTCGGTTGATGCTCGATGATTTGTCTCACCCAGAAATAGATATTGATGACTCGAAACACGTTCCGAATCAAATAGCAAAATTAATCTTTCAAAAAACCTACGATTTGTATAAAACGGGGAGCCTCAGTGCAGACGATATGCGTCTTATCAATATAGAATTATCCAATTTTGCAGATATATGTGGAGCCTGCGAGCGAATCAAAAATACTCCGATTCCCTATAGCTATTCTGCCTTTATCAAAAAAGTAGTTTTTTTCTATATAGCTACTATGCCTGTAGGATTGAGTTTCACCTTGGGCTATTGGTGTGTACCTATTGTCGCTTTAGTTTTCTACACTATGCTAGGTATGGAACTGGTGGCAGAGGAAATAGAAGACCCGTTTAGTGGCGATGAAAATGATATCCCGATGGATAAGATAGCCGACAATATAAGAGTTCATGTCGCTGAAATTTTAGCTTGATGGAAACGTGGAAAACACAATTTGATTTTTATCTCGAGAAGTATAATCGATTGCTTAAAATATTTTCTGCCAATGTGCTGATGCGCGGCGGGGTAGTCCTAATCAATCTTTTCACAGGTTTTGTCATGCGACGCGAACTCGGAGAAGCACAGAGTGGGCTCTATGGCTTATTTATTAGTTCGCTTGTACTTTTCGCTACCTTTCTCAATTTTGGATTTAATGGCAGTGCCATCTACTATGCAGGCAAAAAGCCTGAGAAATTGCATTTGTATCTCACCACGTGTTTTATTATCACAGCTTTTAGTATTATAGTCATTATTGTGTCTTTAATTGGTTTCGGATATTATTTTCAGTTTCAGTCAGATAGCTTGCGTATTGTATTTGTGCTATGCTATGCTATTTATTCTTTTTCACTTATTTACAGGTCATTTTTGCTCGGTCTAGATCAGAATCTCTTCATGCAACAGGTCGATTTGGCGACGAGATTAGCTTATCTAATTTTTATAGGTGTTAGCTATTACCTCGAGTGCATTTCCATACTTAGCATTACTATTTTTATGACTTTAGAATACCTCGTGTTTACTATAGTTGCTCATAAAAAGTCTCTGTTGAATATCTGGCCGCTGCAATGGGATATGGGATTTTTCAAAGAGAATATTTTGTTTAATTCGAAGGCCTATATCGCTGGCATTTTGTATATGTTATTATTAAAGGCAGACCAATATTTTATCAAAGCATTTTATAACAATCACCAGGTAGGAGTATATGGCATAGGTGGAACTATTGTTGAGAATTTGCTTATGATTACAGGTATTATATGCGTCATGTATCTTCCGAAAATACTAGCGAATGATAATCTAATAGCGGTATTAGATAAATCTAAAAAAATGCTCATGCTTATAGTGTTGATTAGTATAGGCTTAGCATTTGTCATCTATATTATGAGTCCTTGGCTTTATTTATGGTATTACAAAAAACATAATCCAGAGGGTGTAAATTGCCTTAGAATTTTACTCATCGGTTTTATTACGCTTTCTATTTTTATTTTCAACTATAATATTTACTTCTCCATACGGCTCAAAAAATCCTTACTTATTATTCTAGGGTTGGGAGTTCTTCTTAATTTAGGACTTAATTTTATCTATTTGCCACAGCATGGTATCATAGCTTCAGCTTGGGCATCGAGTATCAGCTATAGTTTAGTAGCCATATTATCTGTTATCGATTTATTTTATCTGAAACGAAGAAATTTTATAAATAAAAAGTTGGAATTCGATGCTGAGCAAATATGAGTTTCTGATTGATAAAGCTAAACAGGACTTTGGAGTTCTGAAAAAATGGACGAATATCAAAGCCATGTCAGAGCAAGAGGTCTATGAAAACTTAAAATATCTCACGGCTTATGCTATTCAGAAATTGATGGATCATGATTATAGTAGATTGTTAGAATTGTTATATAAATCGGATATATCCGAAACGAAAGTTAAAGCATGTTTTGACGCTGATAAATCATCAAAGGAGATTTCCATAGCAATAGCAGAACTTTACATGGCAAGAATGATTGCTAAGTGGAAGACCCGACAAGAGTATCAATCAGACGAGGTAGAAGGAGATTGGGACTAGAAAACGGAAAAAAATTAACACTTAATTTATTCCAGTTTATTTTCATTTAAATACCTTTGTAAATCCAAATTAAAAACATGAAATTAAGCGACTATATATTGATGGAGCCACGCTATAAGTGGGCAGATGAACAAGGAAATTTTATTCGACCTACTCTGGGTCAAATGTTTTCTGAATATTTTTATAGAATCAATATTTTCCGTGATAAGCGCAATTGGTTTCCTTTGTATGCTTGGCTTTTAGTCTTGTTACTTATGCCATTCTTCTTATTATTAATTACAAAATATTTATCTGTAAGCAATTTACTGATAGCCTTCTTCTATGGCATGGTGTTTATGGGAAGCCATGGCACTATGTGGTATCATCGCTATTCTACCCACAATGCGTTTACGTTTAAAAATAGCTTCTGGAAATTTATTTCACAGCATTTGGTTGTAAAGGTAATTCCAGAAGAGTTGTATGTTGTTTCCCACCATGTGCATCATGAGAAATCAGACCAGCCAGGTGATCCCTATAATGCTTTCGGAGGCTTTTTTTACTGCTTTCTTGCAGACACCAATCATCAATTGATGAATAGAGACTTGTCAGAAGCGGATTATAATATAGCCAAAAAGAATATAGCACATACTGGTACTGTCATGAATAGTTATGAACAATATAAAAAATATGGCACTATAGCTCATCCGGGTTACGTTTTGGCCTCCACCTTTTTGAATTGGGCTTTTTGGGGCACTTTCTTTTATTTCTTAGGAGAATGGGCAGGTGCCTATGGCGGCGGGTTAGGATTGCTTTGTGCAATTTTCGGTGGCACCTTTGTATGGGCAGTAGGTATCAGAACTTTCAATTATGAAGGGCATGGTAAAGGCAAGGGTAAAAAAGGCTGGGGTAGTTCCGACTATAACCGTGCAGACTACTCTATCAATCAATTATGGCCAGGATATGTAGCTGGAGAATGGCATAACAATCACCACCTATTTGCTACAAGTGCTAGAAGCGGTTTTCTGCCTTATCAATTGGATTTACCATGGCTTTATGTCAAACTTCTTCACTTTTTAGGAGGTATTTCGGAATATCGCGACTACAAAAAACAGTTCATTGAAAATTATGTAAAACCATTTGAAAAATCACATCATTTTCAGGATTCTACAGCACTTCCTCCAGATTTATCAGTGGTGTAGTCTTACATATCCACACTTAACGATTTTTAGACTTTCTTCTGCCTTTTTTAGCTCGAATTTTCTGAAATTTGCTTTTTAAGTGTATGCAAAGATTTCAATATTCCTATTTGCTAAATTTATTGTGGTTACTACTGCCTTTAGTAGGTCTAATTATTTGGTATTATCGCTGGCAAAGGCAAACTGAAGCTAATTCTTTTAAAACTACAATACTCGGTCATATCATCCCATTTAAGAATTCCTTTCAGATTAGAACTAAGCTTGTATTGTTTTTCGTAAGTCTTATCTTATTAATCATAGCTATAGCCAATCCTCAGATTGGAGTCAAAGGAGAAAAAATTAAAGGGCAGGGACTCGATATTATGCTACTGCTTGATGTCTCAAATAGTATGTTGGCAGAAGATATTAATCCTAACAGAATCAGTAGATCGAAACTATTTATTACTAAGTTTTTAGACAAACTAAAGCATGATAGAGTCGGCCTAATTTTGTTCGCTGGTAGCTCTTATATTCAAGTACCGCTGACGATAGATTTTACCTCTATCAAAATGAGTTTGCCTATCATAGATCCTAATAACTTTCCTTCACAGGGTACTAATATTGGAGAAGCAGTTGGTATGGCTGGTAAAACTCTAGGATTAACGGACTCTAAAAGTAAAGCTATTGTTATAATTACGGATGGTGAAGACCATGATCGAGAAGCTAATGCAGCAATAGAAGATGCTAGGAAAAATGGCATCAAAGTTTTTGCAATTGGTGTAGGAGAAGAAAATGGTGCTCCTATACCTTTAGGTAATGGAGAATTCAAAAAAGATGACCAAGGTAATACAGTGATGACTGCATTTAACAGAAGTGTCTTAGAAAAGTTAGCTTCAATTGGTAATGGCGGTTTCTTTCATTTGGGCCAACAAGGTAATATTGAAGAAGATGTAGTTTCTGAGTTAAATAAATTGGAGGGTAAAGATTTTGAAGAGTTCGATTTTTCTAATTTTAATAGTTATTTCTATTGGTTTGCTTTGGTCGTATTATTTTTACTTTTTATCGAATTTATCATTCCAGATATAGATTTTAATCAGTTTATTAAGAGGGCTTTTAGTATAAGCTTCTTGCTACTTTTTACAGCTTCCGCTCAATCACAAAATAATGAAGCAGAAAAGCACAAAAAAACTGTAAAGACTCTGATACGCAAAGGCAATTCAAGTTATCAAAACAATAATTTCCAAAAATCTGAACTAAACTATAGAAAAGCACTAGCTCTGCAGCCTAAAAATCGGGTTGCTAATTTTAATCTTGGAAATTCTCTATATAGTCAACAAAAATTTCAGGAATCTGTTGAATCATTTGAAAGTTGTATCAATAAAAATGATAACAAATTGTCAAGAGCAAGAGTTTATCACAATATAGGTAATGCTTATTTTAAATCCAATCAGCTTGCAGAGGCAATTAAAGCATATGAAAATGCACTGAAACTCAATCCTAATGATATGGATACCAAGTATAATTTAGCGCTCGCCAAGAAACAACAGAAGAACAAAGGTGGAGGTAAGAATAATCAGCCGAAAAATCAAGATAAGAAAGATAATAAGGACAATAAAGATCAGAAGAAAGATAATACAAATGAAGGGCAACCTCAAGAAAAGCCGGAAGATTCAAAACAAGAGGAAAGGCAACCAAATAAAGGAATGACAAAGGAACAGGCTCAGCGTCTCTTAGAAGCTTTAAAGAATCAGGAACAAAATACACAGAATAAAATGGAAGCCAAAAAAGCAAAACCAGATAATAAAAAAAGTGAGAAAGATTGGTAAAATATATAAGAATTGATATGTTGAAAGGAAAATTGAAAAGTTGATAAGAACAAACTGCCAACTGAATGAACTAAACCATCAGAATAAACTGAACACGAATAAATGTCCGATAGCATCAAACACGAATGTGGAGTGGCCCTCCTCAAATTAAATAAGCCACTTCAATTCTATATTGACAAGTATAAAACGCCTACTTATGCTCTAGACAAGATGTATCTCATGATGGAGAAAATGAGAAATAGGGGTCAGGACGGTTCGGGGATAGCTGTTATTAAGCGAGAAACACATTTCGGTCATGACTTTATTTATCGTGAAAGAAGTGCAGATGCAAATAGTTTGCAACATATTTTTCAAAAATCGTATGCACATTTTGAAAATTTTACCGAGGAGCAAAAAAATGATGCCAAGTTCTTAATTCAAAACAGTGATTCTTTCGGTCATGTATTTTTGGGTCATCTCCGATATGGAACCCACGGTGTCAATTCCGAAAAGGTTTGTCATCCTTTTTACAGAAAGTCCAATTGGCTTACCAGAAACTTGGTTTTAGCTGGCAATTTTAATTTAACCAATGTCAAAGAACTCATGGCTCAGCTCGTCAATCTAGGACAACATCCAAGACAAAATACAGATACGGTATTAGTCTTGGAAAAAATTGGGCATTTTTTGGATGTAGAAGTTCAGACTTTATTTGATGAATATAAAAAAGTAGGACTAGATAATCAAGAAATTTCAGACAAAATTCAAAAGGAACTTGTCATAGAAAATTTGTTATCTAGAGCTGTCAAAGGTTTTGATGGGGGATATAATATAGCAGGAGTTTTGGGTTATGGAGATGCCTTTGCTTTCCGCGATCCAAGTGGTATTAGACCATGTCATTATTATTCGGACGATGAAGTAACGATAGTGGCTAGTGAACGACCGGCTATTGCTACTACATTCAATATAGATTATAATCAAATCAATGAATTGCCTCCCGCGCATGCTTTGATTTTAAAAAATGATCAACCTCTTTCTATCAAGAAAATTCAAGAGCCTAGAGAGCGATTGTCTTGTAGCTTTGAGCGTATATACTTTGCCCGCGGCACAGATGGAGCTATATACAGTGAACGTAAAATGCTCGGAAAACTCCTAGCTCCAATAGTCTATGATAAAATTAAAGCAGATTTTAATAATACGGTATTCTCATTTATCCCTAACACTGCAGAGCTCGCCTATATGGGATTGATAAAGGGGTTGGAACAGATTTATCGTTCCAACATTATTTCATCTCTGGACCAAGACCATGCTGCCGAGTTGGTAGAAGGAAGAATTCGTGCGGAAAAATTGATAGTCAAAGATGCTAAGTTGCGAACCTTTATTACCAACGATTCTAGCCGCAATGCCCTAGTGTCTCACGTATATGACATAACCTACAATTCTATAGTGTCAGGTCGGGATACGATTTGTATCATTGATGATTCTATAGTGAGAGGTACTACACTCAAGCAAAGTATCATCAATATACTCGGTCGATTAAAACCTAAAAAAGTAATAGTCGTATCATCGGCTCCACAAATTCGATATCCAGATTGCTACGGCATAGATATGAGCAAGCTAGGTGATTTGTTGGTGTTTAGAGCTGCCAAAGAAATTTTAACTAGAAAAAATAAGCTTGACTTTATTGAAGAAATTTACGAGAAATGTAAATCGGAAAATCAAAAACCATTTGCAGAAATTCAAAATATACTTCAAGAATTTTATGCTCAATTTAATGATGAAGAATTAACTAAAATTGCTGCTGAACTTGTGACACCAGATCATGCGGATTATGAAGTCGAGCTAGTATTTCAAACCTTGGAGAATCTAGCAGTAGCCTGCCCTAACGATAGAGGTGACTGGTATTTCAGCGGAAACTACGCTACTCCAGGTGGCAATCGCGTAGCCAACCAATCATTTATTAACTATTATGAAAATAATAATGAGAGAGCATATTAGTACAAGGATTTTAATATGTCTATTTTATTCTTTTTGAGATGTAACAAGCCAATTATATTTGCTCTAAATTTTTAAACAAACCAATATGAGGACTAGATTCACTATTATAGCTATTTGTATTTATTTTCCGTTTACAATTTTTAGTCAGTCTGATTTGAGTATAGTGTGGGATTTATTATTAAATAACAAAAGGAAGGAGGCTAAAATTTTATTTGATAAAAAACTTAAGGATAAGAAATTATCAGATATAGACGTCTTTACAACTGATTTGATTCTTCAATATGAAAATGGTCGTTTATTTTTTGATAAAAATGAAGTAAAGAGTTTTATCCAATTTGAAAAGTCTCCTATTTATATCTTCCCACTTAAGTATCACCCTTTATTTAATGTTTTCGGAGAATCCCTATATTCAACTTCAGCATTAGAAACTGTAGATATTATATCGTCGGACCCTAAGTTTAAAAACGATGAAATATTCAAAATATCCAAAAGATCAGCAAATCAATATCGAAGATTAAATACAGACACTATTGATAGCAAAATAAACTCAATCAATAATTGGCAAGTGTGTGGTGTCTTCGAAGATCTAAATAATAGTGGTATTTACACCACTTATGAACCAGAGAAGTATAGCAAATCTGATAAACTATTTGATGCTAGAAGTAATGGGAAGGTAGGCTGGTACACAGTTCCGAATAGAAATAAAGAAAAAGGCTATTATTATTTCAATAATGAAACGAGTCTCTCTCAAGGGATTGTGTATGCACAAATATTCATTGAGTCCCCAACTGATAAGCTAGTAAATCTTAACTTTGGTTATCAAAATAGCCTCAAACTTTTTCTAAACGATTCCGAGATATATCTAGATGATGAGGCTCAGCCAAATTTTCCAAACTCTAATATATTGCGACTTCAATTAAAAAAAGGCTACAATAGACTATTACTAAAATATACCGTCAAGCATGGTCTTGATAATTATTTTTACTGTAACTTTACCAATGTTGATGACACAAAAGTCGATGGACTAGTATATCATGACTCCCACAAAGACTATGAAAAAACGAAAGTAGAAGTTTCTAAAATTGATCCGGAATATTACCGTTTTTTCAAAACTACACCTAAAAATAGTTCCAATTTTTTATTACATCAATATCTTCTTGCTATCTCATATCAGCAAAATGGTAAAATGAGAGAGCTTTGGAAACAAATATCTTATTTTGATACAATATACCCTAATAGCTCTATGATAGCAATGTTAAAGAAGGACTATTTTAATAGCACCGACCAGGATGAACGTGTAGAAGAGCTGCAAAAAAAGATGGAAACTGAAGATTCATTCTATTTCGCAAATTTTATACAGGACTTTCAAAGTATTGATTTTTACCTAGATTTGACAAAAGAAGAAATAGAAAAAAAAGCCAAAAGGAGTCTAAAGGTAGATTCAATATATCCTCCATTATATAAGCTATTAGCTTCAATAGAAGAAAATGATAAGTCTTCAATAACAAAGAATGCTGAAGACTTACTGCGAAGAGCAGATTTCGGACATTCAACAATATTGTCTATTGCTGAGTTTTACAAAACTATTGACAATCAGGAAGATAAATATCTTGGAATCCTTTATGACCTTTATTCCAAATATGAAAATAGCAGTGCACTGCATCAGATAATAGAAGAACTGGAAGATGCAAAGCTATATGACTCCATAAAACATATTCATTATTCTCAAATGCGTAAGATGCCTTACGACAATTATACCATTCAAAATCTTATCGATTTTTTAATTGATAAAAATGCCTACCAAGAGGCTCTATCACTAACGGATAGTATTTCGGCAAATTTCCCATACTCTCTTTCTGCCATGGAGACTAAGGGAGATATATACAAACAACTGAAGAAAAAAGATTCAGCTATTTTTTGGTATAGAAAAGCTATGCTAAGCAATCCCAATGACTACTCTTTACATGAAAAATACCATGACTTTATAGGATATAAAAGTGAATTAGAAAAGCTTAGGACTCAAGATATTTATCAATTCATAAGTGCTAGTAGAGGTAAAAATACCCAATCTAATAAAGGGGTTCGCATATTGTTAGATGAATATATAGAGAATGTGTTCGATAGCTATATTACGGAATCAAAAAGCTTTATGATCTATGAAATAACAGGAAAAGAGGGCATAGAAAAATTAAAGGAAATTAATGCTAATGGTGGACATGATTATGTAAGGAGTGAAATTATTAAACCTAGTGGTAAAATAATTCCAATCGAGAATAACGGTTATACCTTTGTATCGACTAATCTCGATATTGGAGACGTTATTCTTTTAGATTTTAAGAACTATACCAATAATACTGGCAGATTTTATAAAGATTTTAATAAATGGAATTATTTTAAAAGCGAATACCCATGCAATATTAGCCGGTTTGGCATCTTATATCCAGATAGTGTCAAGTTTAACTTTCATGAAATAAATGGAACTTCTAAAATGTCACTAACTAAGTTTAATAATAAAAACTTTCAAAAATGGGAAGCGACAAATCTAGATGAACTAGATAACCCAGAAGTACTATGCCCATCATATTTTGATAGAGTCCATTGTATCGCTTTATCTACGATTAAAAACTGGGGAGAAATAGCCACTTGGTATTACGATCTAGTTAGAAACAATACAAAACTGGAGGATGAAGCTCTGGATGCTTATAATAGCATATTTCCTAATGGGGCAGATAAATATGATGAAAAAACCAGGGCTCATAAAATCTACTATTATATCTGTGACAATTTGAACTATAGCTATGTAAATTTTAGGCAATCTGGATTCACACCTCAAAAGCCATCAAAGACAGTACGTACGAGGCTCGGCGATTGTAAAGATTTATCGACGCTTTTTGTCGCTATGGCGCGAAAAGCAGGCTTAGATGCTTCGACTGTATTAACCCTTACCAGCAGAAATGGCACTGAGTATTTAAAATTGCCTGAAATTGCTTTTGACCATATGATTGTAAAAATTAAATTGAATGGGAAAGACAATTTTCTAGAAATGACTGATAAAGATGCTGGTTTTTTAACCTATAACTTAAATATTGAAAATGCTCTTGCATTAGTAATTTACCCCGATAAAGAGGCTAATGAAAAATCACAATTAATTAGAGTTAAACAAAACTTTGAAAACGAGTCTGTTCAAGTCAAATATAACTATAAAATCAATCCTAAATCTACGACTCTGAGTCTGAATATTACTACTACAGGTAATAGTGGTTATTACAAAAAATTATTTTATAGTGGACTAAGTGAAGATTTAATTAAGAAAACCATAGAAGAGGCATTTAGCACTGCTTATAATAAACCTCTAAAACTTATTGGTTATAAAAAAGAACACTTTGATAGCATAAATAATAAGTCGGTTATCACTATAAATTTTGAAACATCTGAAAAGCCAAAATCAATTGGAGGAATGAAACTATTAGAAACCCCAATAATCTATAAGCCATACTCTATGGCATTAGTAAGTACAGAAGAAAGAAAACATAACCTTGTATATTCACAATTCGAAGTTTTTAGTAAGTATCAATCTGATGTAAATATCGAGATAGCCCCAGAAGAAAAGTTTCTTGAATTACCAAAAGACAGTGAACATTCCTTTAAAGAGCATTCATTTAAAATTAAATACACTTTAGAAAAACCAAATCAACTAAATATCAAATTAGAGCATAATACCTCACTTCAAACTATCACAGTAGCCGAATATGCAGAATTTAAAAAATACATTGAGAATGTTCTAGAAAAGCAAGCAAATTTGATAAGTTACAAATAATAAATAAGATATGTTACAAAAAGTAAAGTGGCAAGAAATTAAAAAATACGAAGACATTTTATTTGAGTTCTATGATGGCATAGGAAAAATCACCATCAATAGACCAGAAAGACATAATGCTTTCCGACCAGAAACCAATTTCGACATTTTAGATGCACTTGATATCTGTCGTGAAGATACGAATATCAATATTGTAGTGCTGACGGGTGCTGGCAAAAAGGCATTTTGTAGCGGGGGCGACCAGCAAGTCAAAGGTATCGGTGGATATGTGGGTAAAGATGGTGTACCTAGATTAAACGTATTAGATATACATAAAAAAATTCGCTCTATGCCTAAGCCAGTCATAGCTATGGTCAATGGGTATGCCATAGGTGGTGGACATGTATTACATGTCGTCTGCGACCTCAGTATAGCTTCCGATAATGCCATTTTCGGACAGACTGGACCTAAGGTAGGTAGCTTTGATGCTGGTTTTGGTTCTAGTTTTTTGGCTAGAAATGTAGGTCAGAAAAAGGCACGCGAAATTTGGTACCTCTGCGAACAATACACTGCCTATGAGGCACTGGATATGGGCTTGGTCAATCGAGTAGTACCAATTGATTTTCTCGAAAGAGAAACCATCAAATGGGCAAAAACGATTATGAAACGCAGTCCTATGGCTATTCGTATGCTCAAGCGAGGCTTCAATGCCGAATTAGATGGTCAGCTAGGCATCATGGAAATGGCTGGAGATGCTACCTTGATGTTTTACCTTATGGAAGAAGCCCAAGAAGGTAAAAATGCCTTCCTAGAAAAGCGAGACCCCGATTTTCAAAAATATCCTAAGTTTCCTTAATCCCGAATTCCGCATTAGAAAATGCGAAATCGATTAAGAATTTCTATTTCAATCTTTTGCAATCCCGTACGCACGGGATTGAAACTAATACTAAATCGTCCCGAAGAACCTTCAGGACAACCAAATCATTTAGTTCGGCATGTTGTGACTTCTAATGATTAATTTAGGTTAATTATTACTTCCTAAACAACTCTGCCACCTTATGAATATATGGTTCTTGGGTGTCTATGGCGCAGTATTCACCTCCTATCTTTTTAAATAAGGTTTTGTGCCTTTTTAGATTTTCTTGAATCTTAGTTTTCATATGGTTTTTAAAGGATAATGATGTGGTATCAACCCATTCATAACGCTGCTTTTCAGAGTTGAAAAGTTCTACCAAGCCAAGGTCAGGAAAGTTCTCTTCTGCTTTGTCATAGAATTGAAGGGCATAAAAATTATGCTTGGTACGAGAAATCATCAATTGTTTCTCAAAATCACCACTTTCAATAAAATCTGAAAGGATAAACACCGTGGACTTTTTCTTTATCGTATTACTTAAAAATTGAAGTGCTTCTCCTACATTGGTTGTAGATCTAGAAGGTTCTATGTTTATTAATTCTCTCAATATGGTTAAAATATGCGATTTCCCCTTTTTGGGTGGAATATATTTTTCTACCTTTTCACTAAAAAAAATGACACCTACTTTATCATTGTTATTAAGAGCACTGAAGGAAAGCGTTGCTGCTACTTCATTGACTATGTCTCGCTTGGAGGATTCCCCACTGCCAAAATAATTTGACAACGAAATATCTACTAATAAAATAAAAGTCAGCTCTCTTTCCTCTTCGAATTCTTTAATATAAGGTTCTTGACTACGAGAAGTTACGTTCCAATCAATGTTTCGCACATCGTCTCCGTAGGTATAAGCTCTGACGCCATGAAATGAAATACCTTTACCTTTAAAAGTAGAGGTATAGTTTCCTGTAAACAAGTCCTTACTTTGCTTTCGGGTTTTAAGTTCGAGTTTACGAACTTTTTTTATGAGCTCGGATACCTCCATACTACTATGGTACTTCTACTGCGTTCAATAGTTCTGTAATAATATCATCTGTTGTGATATTTTCTGCTTCTGCCTCATAGGTGAGTCCTATTCTATGTCGAAGAATATCATAACATACATTTCTCACATCTTCAGGAATTACATACCCTCTGCGTTTCATGAAGGCATTCGCTTTAGCCGCCAAGGCTAGATTGATAGAGGCTCTAGGTGAGCCGCCATAAGCTATCAGGTGTTTTAATTTATCTAATTTATTGTCAGCTGGAAATCTTGAGGCAAAAACAATATCTACTATGTATTGTTCAATTTTCTCATCCATGTAAATTTGCTTGACGATTTCTTTGGCTTTGATGATAGCCATTTTATCCACTACTGGTTCTATTACAGAGCGATGGTCACTCGAGTTTTGTTTCAAAATTTCTATCTCATTTGCTTTCGTAGGATAGCCTACCAGGATTTTCATCATAAATCTATCTAGCTGGGCTTCTGGGAGCGGATAGGTTCCTTCTTGTTCCAATGGGTTTTGAGTAGCCATTACTAAAAATGGTTCGTCGAGTCTATAGGACTGCTCACCTAATGTCACTTGTTTTTCTTGCATAGCCTCTAGCAAGGCAGACTGTACTTTAGAAGGAGCCCTGTTGATCTCATCTGCCAAAAGAAAATTGGCAAATACAGGTCCTTTTTTAACTTGAAATTCACCGACCTTTTGATTATATATCATAGTACCTACAATATCCGCAGGCAAGAGGTCAGGGGTAAATTGAATTCTATTAAATGTACATTTTAGAGAGTCTGCTAAGGATTTAATTGTGAGCGTCTTAGCTAGACCAGGCATACCTTCTAAGAGGATATGTCCATGAGCAAGAAGGGCGAGTAGAATTTTGTCTATCATATCTTTTTGCCCTACAATTTTTTTAGAAAGTTCTCGCTCTATAACTTCAATAAATAAACTTTCTCTGTTTACTATTTCATTTAGTTCTCTGATATCTGTAGCGTTATTTGCCATCTTGATTTTTGTTTTATGCAAATATAAATTTCTAGTCTGATTTTACGTTATATAAAAAAGATTAACCCATGCAAAATATTGTTAATCCAATAGTTCTTGCCCAATTATTAATATTCTATTTGATTTATTTATATTAACTTTGTAGTAACCAATATTTTATACTTGAAACGAGCCACTTATATTTTTATCAGTTTATTGATGGTTGTATTGAGCTATCAGACTGTGTTTGCGACTCACATTGTGGGCGGAGTTATCTACTATGAATATCTTGGTGGCGATCGATACAAGCTTATCTTTGAGGTATATAGGGATTGTAATTCGCAAGTTGTAGTAGATTATGATGGCACCCCTCCTAAAAATGGTCAGCAAATGCCACCATTCTATTTTAGCGTATTTGAAGGGAATATAGATTTCAATATTTATGCTAATAATAATGCATTATCGTTATTAAGTAGGGTGGAAATTAAACCTGTAATTGTCAATCCATGCTTGAAAGTAGATAAATCTACCTGTGTAGAGCGAGGACTGTATGAGACCATTATTACCTTGCCTAAAAATAATGTAGGATATACCATTCAGCACATGCGATGCTGCAGAAATGATGGCATCTTAAATATACAAAATCAGCCAGGGAAGCAAGATAAACCCGGTTTTACCTTGCGTACTTTTATCCCACCATATGGCACCAAGCCTAATAATTCTGCTAGATTTAAAGAATTTCCACCTATATTTATATGTGTCAATCAGTCCTTTTATTTTGACCATTCAGCTACAGATACTGACGGTGATGCGCTTGAGTATTCACTCTCAACTCCTCTCGCAGGCTTAGATTCAGATAATCCCATTAATAGGATTCAGACCTTAAATGTCAATCCTGTTTCTTGGTCTAATGGCTATAGTGTCAATAATATTTTAGGAGGAAATCCCCCAATGAGTATAGATCCTGTATCTGGATTATTGGTTTGTAAACCAGATAGGGTTGGTCGCTTTGTAGCTTCGGTTATGGTCAAGGAGATACGGAATGGAGAAGTTATAAATTCATTTGCTCGCGATTTTCAGTACAACGTAGTCGATTGTGATTTGCCCAAAGCGGATGCACCCTTTGTTCCTGGCACCTTTGATCCTAAGCTAAATATTGGTACATTTATTCTATGCGGTGATTTAAGAGTAAGTTTTACCAATACTAGTACGAATGCAGATAGATATGAATGGAATTTCGGGGATCCGGCTAGCGGTGCCAATAATACATCTACTCAGGCCAATCCTACACATACTTTTTCTGATTCGGGTATTTATACTGTAGTATTGAGAGCATTTAAGAAAAGGATAGACGGTCAGCTATGTTTTGATACTACTCGTAGAATTTGCAAAGTGTATCCAAAGTTAGTGGCCAACTTTAATTTTCAGGATCAGGTATGTCAAGGTTCGCCCATTCAATTTAATGATTTAACTCCCTTGACGGGTGGACCAATAGTCAAATGGGATTGGGAATTTGGCAATGGTCAAAAATCTAGTTTGAAAAATCCAGTATATACCTATACGAATGCTGGTGATTTTAATGTGAAACTAAAAGTAACTACCCATGCTGGTTGCACTTCTGAGATAGTAAAAAAAGTGACTATTTTAGCTAAGCCAAATATTGCAGCGATAGTTCCTAATGGCTGTATTGGTCAACCTATGAACCTTGAATGCAAAGTTTCTATTTCATCACCATCGGTTATAACTGCTTATCGTTGGACTCTACCCAATAGTCTTCAATTTACAACATGTAATGCTTTTTATACACCTACGACCATGGCTGCAGGTACTATCAACCTGTGGGCTATTTCTAATTTTGGTTGTAAGGATTCTATGAGTTTCCCTTTTACCGTAAATCCACTCCCTGTCGTGAGAGCATTTAGAGATACTACTCTTTGTTATGATCAGGTGACACCACTTTTTGCCACAGGAGCATTGAATTATCAGTGGTCTCCACCTGTCTATTTGTCTAATGCAAATGCCGCTTCGACCATAGCTAGCCCACCGTATCCTGATTCTATAAGCTATATCGTAAAAGGAACAGATGCTAACAGTTGCTTCAATTTTGATACAGTCAAAATTAAATTTTTCACCAAAACTTCAATTAATGCAGGAACCGATACTAGTATTTGCTTGCCACCTAGTGTCAATGCTAGAGACTTTGTGCAACTAAACGGAACAGGGGTCTTTAATTCTGTCTATTGGCTACCTAATGCTACCTTGACAAATGCGAATACATATACGCCTATCGCAAGACCTATTCAAAATACAGATTATATTTTTCATGGTATAGATACAAATCGATGTCTAATACGTGATACTGTCAGGGTTATTGTTTTAGACCCTAATTTCAATTTTATATTGATGAACGATACCTCGATATGTCCGCGAGATACATTTCAAATCTTCCCGCATGATCAGGGTGAGTTTTCAGCATATCAATGGACATCGAATCCATTCGCACCTTTCAATATTTCTAACTCGAATATTCGAACACCAATTTTAAAACCACTTACCACCACAGAATATACTCTTCGAATTTCAAATTATTGTTATACAAGATTCGATACTGTAAGGGTTAATGTTTTTCCGCTACCAGATGTAGGGCTGATATCTCTAGATTCTATATGTTTCGGTGAGACCTACCAGTTTATCTCGAACCCAGCTCATGTCGACTATACATGGACTACAAACGAACCTAGTTTTAGTAATAAAAAAATCTCAAACCCTACAGCCAAGCCTAAGACTTCTCAAACTTATACTTTAAAGGTAATAGATACCAATACTTGTAGCAATATAGATTCCATTCGACTTCTGGTGCATGAATTGCCATATTTAAGTGTTGTAAATCTCCCCAGATATCTCTGTATGGGAGATACAGTCGCTTTGACAATTTTAACCAAAGAAAAATGTGAGTATCTTTGGCGACCTTCTAATTCTTTAAGTTCGGATACAGCTAAAACAGTATTAGCATTTCCAGAAGAGACTACGAAATATTATGTAAAAGCTACAAATATTCATCAATGTACATGGCTAGATAGTTTTATTATCCCAGTTCAAAAGCCTATCAAGCCTTATGCTAAAGGGCCTGTAAGAATATGTAAGGGTAAATTTATAGATTTATATGCTGAGGGGGGGTTGTATTATCTCTGGAAGCCACCATATAATATTAACGATACTTTATCCAGGACACCACAGGTTTTCCCAGATTCATTTTTCACCTATACCGCTGTGATATCGAACGACTGTTTTACAGATTCTATCAAAGTAGATGTCTACGTCGATAGTATACCAAAAGTAGACCTAGGTAAGGACACCAATATTTATCGAGGACAAGAAATAATCTTAAATGCGAAAACTGAGGTGGATCAAGTTGAATGGTTTCCTAAAAGTGAATTATCAACTAATCCATATTTAAAAGAAATAAGTGTAAGTCCAAAAGATACGACGCTTTATTTTGTGGAAGCTACAGATGGACGAGGTTGTATAGGGCGCGATAGTGTCTATGTTTTTGTCTATGGAAAAAATGTTCTTTTAATTCCCACAGGATTTACTCCAAATGGAGACGGCATCAACGATGAGTTTAAGATTGTCAAACATCTCAATATTCGTTCCATTACTTATTTTAAAGTTTTTAATCGCTGGGGTGAAAAAGTATTTTCGACGACAGATATTAATTCTGGCTGGAATGGAACCATAGATGGCGATAAGAGTCCTGCAGGAGTTTATGTGTGGTATGTCGAAGCTTTTACTTATGATAATGAACGCATAGTTCAGTCTGGTAGTGTTACCCTTATCAGATAGATGGAATTCTGGGACTTGTATAATGCTACAGGAGAGTATCAAGGGATTTCTGTAAAGCGTGGTGAGACTATACCAGATGGTTTTTTTCATCGTATTGTTCATATATGGATTTATAATGAGCATCAGGAATTTTTAATTCAAAAGCGTGCAGCTCATCTTACTTGGTTTCCCAATCGGTGGGCTACAACTACAGGAAGCCTGGTCAGTGGAGAGTATGATATCATGCAAGCGGCTTATCGGGAAGTAGAAGAAGAGTTGGGTTTGAATTCTACACAATTAGATTTAGAATTGCAATCTCATTTTACCATAGGAACATCTCTAGTGACTTTATTTAGTGGATTTTTACCGTCATTTATGATGGGAAAAATAGTGTTTAATGAAGAGGTCTCTGAAATAAAATGGATGAAAAAAGTTAGGATAGAAGAATTGAGAAAACAAGATTTGTTTGCTGCTTATAGCCAAGAAACCTTTGATATCGCTTATAGGATTTTAGCGAAGGTATAGTGCAAAAACTCTATTTTTGAATCGTCAATACGAATTATGAGTAAAAATAAGCTAGTCTATTCTACAAATCCCAATCAGCAGTTGGAGGATGAAGAATTGGAAGAAGATTTAAACTTAGATTCCAATAGTCAGAAATTACGAATACGTTTGGAAACTAAGCATCGCGCAGGAAAAAAGGCTTCTATAGTCCATGGATTTCAAGGCTCAGATAGCGAATTAGAAGCTTTAGCTAAGCAGTTGAAAACTAAACTAGGTGTAGGAGGTACGGTCAAAGATGGAGAAATAATTATTCAAGGCGATTACGTAGCTAAGTTGAAAGATTTATTAATTCAACTGGGATATAAGAATACAAAGTAGTAAAACTATAAAATATAAATATTGAAAGTATTACGCACAGAACATATAGTCAAGGCATATAAAGGCAGAAAGGTCGTCAATGATGTATCGATCGAAGTCAAGCAAGGTGAAATTGTTGGCTTGCTAGGACCCAACGGTGCAGGGAAGACGACATCATTTTATATCACGGTGGGTTTAATCAAACCCGATGGAGGTAAGGTATTTCTCAATGAGGAAGAGATCACCAAGATACCAATGTATAAGCGAGCTCAAATGGGAATAGGTTATTTACCGCAAGAACCTTCTGTTTTTAGAAAAATGACCGTGGAGGATAATATTCTCGCTGTATTGGAGATGACAAATCTTTCTAAGCAGGAACAAAAAGATAGATTGGAAAATTTAATAGCAGAATTTAGACTGGGACACGTTCGCAAGAGCAATGGCGATGTGCTTTCGGGAGGTGAGAGAAGAAGAACCGAAATAGCGCGCTGTCTGGCTACGAGTCCTGCTTTCATTTTACTAGACGAACCCTTTGCAGGGATAGACCCAATTGCTGTAGAGGATATTCAGAAAATAGTGGTTCAACTCAAAGATAAAAATATAGGAGTCTTGATTACAGACCATAATGTGCAAGAAACTCTTTCCATTATCGAAAGAGCTTATCTGCTTTTCGAAGGAAGTGTTCTGAAATCAGGTACCGCCGAAGAACTCAGCCAAGATGAAACGGTTCGAAAAGTATATCTCGGTCAGAATTTTGTGTTGAGGAAGAAGGGAGTTTAACCAAAACTTTATATGAATTTTGTGGATAATCAAGCTAAATTCCAATGAAACTTTGGTTATATTTGTCTCTATAATAGTTATATGTCAAATATTGTAGCCAAACCCTTTCTAAAATGGGCAGGGGGTAAAACACAACTTCTCGCAGAGATTTCTAAAAGAATACCCAAAAGATTCTATTCGGAAAAATCCACTTATGTAGAACCCTTCGTAGGCAGTGGTGCTGTGTTGTTTTGGGTATTGAATGAATTTCCAAAAATAGAACATGCCATCATCAATGATATCAATGCTGACCTCGTAAATTGTTATCAGATTATTGCTAGCCAACCAATACAACTTATTTCGCTTCTCAATGAATGGCAAGAAGAATTTCATGCAGTTGATAAGCTTGAAGAGAGACGCCGTGAATATTATGCTGAGAAAAGAACTATTTTTAATAGCAGAAAATCAGATAATATACATCAGGCAGCCTTATTTATTTTTCTAAATAAAACCTGCTTCAATGGACTCTATCGTGTCAATAGGAAAAACAAATATAATGTACCTATAGGTAGATATACCTTGCCTACTATATGCCAAAAAGAAAATATATTAGCTGTACACGAAGCACTGAAAAAGGTAGTAATGCGCTGTGGTGATTTTGAGGATACACTCTCGGGAATAGACAAGCCAAGTCTTTTTTACCTAGACCCACCTTACAAGCCACTCAGCCAGACTTCTAGTTTTAATACCTATGCACAGGAAGTATTTGACGATGCGGAACAGGAGCGATTGAGAAATTTTTGTAATAATCTGGATATATTGGGCCATCATTGGATATTGAGTAATTTATACTTTATGGGCAAAGATGAGAATGACAATTTTTTTAACGAATTAAATGCAGATTTTAAAATTGAAAGGGTTGAAGCTAAACGAAGTATAAATGCAAATCCTGAAAAAAATTATTTGGGCGTTCCCCTATCGGGTCGGGCTATCCGTTGCAAGTCCTCGCTTCGCTGCGGACTTTCCACTTCTATCCCTAACGCAACTTTCTGCTAAGAATGAATCTATTGTTTAACTTAAAACTTGCAGAAGGTTATCAAAGTAATTCTCAAATAGCGAGAATTCTCACAGAAAATTGGGTTCTAAACAATTCATATTGTCCTAGTTGCGGAGATTTACCATTAAATGAATTTGAAAACAATAGACCTGTTGCTGACTTTTATTGCAAAAAATGTTTAGAAGAATTTGAATTAAAAAGTAAGGGTGGGGAACTCACGAATACAATTACGGACGGAGCTTATTCAACAATGATTGAAAGAATAAACTCTGAAAACAATCCAAATTTTTTCTTTCTAACATATTCAAAGAATTGGAGTGTTAACGACTTTTTGATTATTCCTAAACAATTCTTTACAGAAGAAATTATCATTAAAAGATCACCATTAGCTCTAACGGCAAGGAGAGCAGGATGGATAGGGTGCAATATTGACATATCCAAAGTGGCTGAGTCAGGCAAAATTTATTTGGTAAAAAACTCAGAGATTATTGACCGTGAAGTGGTAAATAAATTTTTTAATAAAACTTTGTTTCTTAGGCAGAAATCAAGTGATGCAAAGGGTTGGATTTTAGATATTATGAAGTGTGTTGATGAAATAAAAACTGATGTTTTCAATCTTGAAGAAGTCTATAATTGTGAGAATAAACTCAAATTGAAATATCCTAATAACAATTTCATTAAAGACAAAATCAGACAACAACTTCAAATACTCCGTGATAAAGGGATTATTGAATTTGTTGGTCGAGGTAAATACAAAAAAATTAAATATGGAAACATTTAAAATTGAAATTCAAGAGTTACTTGCTCGTGTGGTAGAAATTCAGGCTGAGAACATTCAAGAAGCTTTATCAAAGGTAAATGAGCAATATGAAAAAGCAGAAATAGTATTAGACTACAATGACTTTGCTGAAGTAAATTTTACCGATATAAACAGCCAAAGTAAGTCAGATGAGATAAACTCACTAACGAAAGAAGTTATTAATTATCTGTATTCAGATGAGCAAAAGCATTTTGAAGAGTCAAATCAACCCCAAAACCATATTTTCGAAAATCTAGAACGATTGAAATCATTAATTGATTGATATGGTTTTTGCTGACCCACCCTATTTTTTATCAAACAACGGACTATCAATTATAACGGACAAATTGTTGGCGTAAACAAGGGTAATTGGGACAAATATCACGGTTTTGAATACATTAATCAGTTCTATGGAAAGTAGCTTTCTTTGGTGCGTGACAAAATGAAAGAAGATGCTACGATATGGATAAGTGGCACGATGCATAATATTTTTTCAGTCGGGCAGATATTGACAGAGCTAGGTTTTAAAATACTAAATGTCATCACTTGGGAAAAAACCAATCCTCCGCCTAATTTTTCTTGTCGTTATTTTACTTATTCTACTGAGCAAATAATCTGGGCTAGAAAATCTGAAAAAATCCCGCATTATTATAACTATGAGTTGATGAAAAAGCTCAATGGAGACAAACAGATGAAAGATGTTTGGACTCTTCCAGCCATATCTCCGTGGGAAAAATCCTGCGGTAAGCATCCGACACAGAAGCCATTGTCGGTATTGACTAGATTGATTTTAGCATCGACCAAACCGCGAGCATGGATACTAGACCCTTTTACAGGCAGCAGTACTACCGGCATTTCTGCTAATCTTTGCAATAGAAGATTCTTAGGAATAGATAAAGAAATCGATTTTCTTGAAATAAGTAAAAATAGAAAAAGTGAAATCGAAGTTGAAGCTACTAGATTAAATTACATTAAGAAAATTTCAAAATTAAATTCGAGTTTAGATTTTGCAAAACATATAGAAGGTGAAGTGGATGATAAAAAGATTAAAGTTGTTCTCGGATTTTGCAAATCATCTAGTCTAAAGTCTAAATTAGAACAAGATACATTTAGATTTGATGCTATTGATAATAAATTAGCTATCAAAGATTTTCCTATTGGTATCGAAGATGGTTCTCTCGTTGTTCTATATTCTGGTGGTAGGAGCAAGCCCTATAGGTTGACAGGTCTCAATGGTAAGATTCAATCTATTAAGTTAATGAAACATGAAGAAAGCATTAGTAGTTCTAAACGACACCTCTATTATGAGATAAAATTGGATCAAAATTTTACATTGGAGCCTGCGTTTTGTTTTGAAATGAATGCACAGAACCTTTATGATGAGGGCGATTCTTACAATATGAATTTATTTAGACAATACCTACCTTCTTTGACTACTTTGGATCGTATTTTAAAATCTAAGAAGGATTAATTCTCTAACTTAACTTCTCTGCATTCTCTGCGAAAAAAGCAAATAGGTTACTGCCATTCGCACGGCGACGCCATTTTCTACCTGATCGAGAATGACGGAATGAGCAGAATCAGCTACATCCGTTGTAATTTCGACGCCTCGATTAATAGGACCTGGATGCAGTATCGTTATGTTTTTTGATAGTTTATCAAGGCGCTCCATATTGACTCCATAGAATTGTGCATATTCACTGGTCGATGGGAAATAAGCATCGTCTGCACGCTCCATTTGTATGCGAAGTACATTGGCTACATCGCACCAAGCAAGCGTTTCTTCTATATTGTGACTCACGGTGACCCCCAGCTCTTCGACATATTTTGGTATCAAGGTAGGTGGACCGCAGAGCTTCACATTCGCTCCTAGTTTTTTGAGACAGAATATATTGGATAGAGCGACTCTAGAGTGCATGATATCACCGATAATAGCCACATTGAGTCCTTTGAATCCACTATGTTTTTCGCGAATAGAAAAGGCATCAAGCAATGCCTGCGTTGGGTGCTCATGCGTTCCATCCCCTGCATTGACGATATGGGCATCGATATGTTTGGAGAGGAAAATAGGAACACCTGGGCTACTGTGTCTAATGACGACCATATCTACCTTCATAGCCAATATATTATTGACCGTATCGAGCAGTGTTTCCCCTTTTTTCACCGAAGAATTAGAAGACGAAAAATTAAGAACGTCTGCGGAAAGTCGCTTCTGCGCTAGTTCAAATGAGAGCTTTGTGCGCGTTGAATTTTCAAAGAATAAATTAGCTATAGTGAAATCGCGCAATGTCGGCACTTTTTTCACAGGTCGATTGATGATGTCTTTGAATTGCTGTGCTTGATCCAAAATTTGAACGATTTCATCTTTATGAAGTGGTTCTATTCCTAGTAAATGCTTGTGTTTAAACATATCTATTTCTGAGTGAGTATTTCCACTCTATTTTTTTTTGAATCTTTTTCTAATAAAACTCTGACTTTTTCCTCTTCTATAGAGTCTATAGTTCGCCCTATGTATTTAGCCTGAATAGGTACATGCCTATGCAGTCTGCGATCTATTAGTACGAGCAATTCTATATCCCTCGGTCTTCCATAATCCATCAGCGTATCTAGCGCAGCACGTATTGTTCGACCAGTATAAAGCACATCATCTATGAGTATTATATTTTTTTTATCTAATGAACAGGGAATTTCGGTTTTTGCCATGGTCAAACTCGTACCTTGAATATGAATATCATCTCTGTGCATAGAAATATCGATGTATCCCTTGTGTACTTTCTTTTTTAATTTTTGCTCTATCAATTGGTGAATAAGGTCGCACAAAATTATACCTCTAGGTTGCACACCTAGTAGCATAGAATCATTAAAATCTCCATGAACCTCTATCAATTGATGAGTTAGACGATGCAGTATAAAGTCAAGCTGCTGCGCGTCTAAAATGATTTTATTGACTTCGTTTATAGATTTAACCATGTTTTATATGGTATTCTGGATAGGATAAGTATCAAGGCAATGCCGAAATACAATATTCCTTTGATATGTTTGGTTTGGTCTAAAGTTGATTTTTTGATGGAAATAAAGCCAATAGTAAGCAAAGCTATGGCTAATATATTAGTAGCTGGATGCTCCACCGCAAGCATTCGCAGAGCTTTCTCGCTCATAACGCCCTTCATATTTTCACTCATCATTGTGAGATAACCCATTTGAAACCATACACCAAAGCCTAATAGCAACTGAAAGTGACTAGTTATGAAAGAAAGACGCCCTAAGGTCATATTAAGTTTCTTAAATTCTGATTTTTGAAAAAACCCGATTAGTGATACTATAACAAAAGCAATAGTTGTTATTAGAAAAAAATAAGCCACCAATCCGTGAATACTTTTTAATATCATGTTTTAAATTTTTAGCAAATTTAAGATATTATTTCAATAGAATTCTATATTTCTCCATAGTTCCATCTGTATAGACCACTAAATAATACACCCCTTTGGCTAAATTTTCTAAGGAAACAACCTTCTGGTGAACCACATTGATATCTCTAATTTTGATTCCATATACATTAAATAAGGAAACATCTAGGCTTTTGATGTTTGATGGAATATGGAAATATATCTTATCATCTGTTGGATTAGGATAAATGACAAGTTTATTTGATTCATAGTTGACTATAGATGATGGCGGAAATGCGCATGAGCCATCATTTACATTTGCTTTGGGATTATAATTTATAGCCTTAGGATTTGTGCATCCATAAACTTTTTTGATACAAGAATCATTATCGACATTAGCCAAAGGGTTATAGTTGATACTTCCCGTGTCGGTACATCCATAAACTTTTTTGATACAAGAACCATTATCAACATTCGCCAAAGGGTTATAGTTGATGCTTCCCGTGTCCGTGCATCCATAAACTTTTTTGATACAAGAACCATTATCGACATTCGCCAAAGGGTTATAGTTGATGCTTCCCGTGTCGGTACATCCATAAACTTTTTTGATACAAGAACCATTATCAACATTCGCCAAAGGGTTATAGTTGATGCTTCCCGTGTCCGTGCATCCATAGACTTTTTTAACACAAAAACTGCTATCCTCAAAATCACTAGATACACTATAGTTAATGCTTCCAGTATCTTTGCAGCCATAGGTTGGTTGATAGCTCAATAGTCGAAAGGCGTCGACTTTGCCATAGCCATAGGTGCTATTCGCTATTGGTGTTGTAAAACTGTCTTTTTTAGCTGTCTTTTTCAGCAGATAGAGTAACTGACTGGACCAATAATCTGATTTTTTTTCTAAAAGTAAGGCTAGAGTTCCTGTTACAACGGGAGAAGACATTGATGTTCCTCCGGCTATGACATATTTTCCTGTAATCCCTAATCGTCTTCGAAGTGAAACATTCCCTGCATAAGATGCACCCGTGATAGAGTCTATAGTAGTGAGAGTTCCAGCTCCTGTGGCTACGATATCTGGCTTGATGCGATCATCGCGTGTAGGTCCTTTACTCGAGTTACTGGCTATTTCATTTTGCTTGCCACCATATGCTCTATATATGGTATCGATATCGATAATTCCATGTTTATTGACATAATTTCCTACGGTTATAATCTTATCCGAACATTGAAATCCAGATACAATAGAACATGCCTGATCTGATAGTTTGTATCGCACAATAGCAGGATTAACTGCAGGAGTTGGCAACGGACTGGTATACAAGGCTGATGTTGTTTGTAAGGATGGGTGTACCCACATATCTAATTTTCCCTGACCAGCAGCGGAGAATCTCCATAGATAGGTAGTTTTTTTAGGTTTGATATAGCATTGAAAATTGACAGTATTTTCTTGTTTTAAGACATAAAATATTGCTGTACCCATTGGGCTATCAATAATATTTTTAACTACCATGGAGTCTTCGTAATAGCCATACTTGATTAATGAATCAAGGAATCTCGATTTAAATGGGAAAAAATAAGATTGAGATAAAGGTAGTAAAGTAGGATTAGAGTCTGCTTGAATTCCAATGATTAAATTTCGAACATCTGACGTATCCGCCCAGAAATTAAAATAAGTTCCTAGAAAGCCCGAAGAATAAGTGAAATCAGAAAAGCTGGTATCATTGTTAGGTGTGAAACGTATATGCTGATTCATGTGACCTGCATTGCCAGAGGCAGCTATAATGGCTCTTCCTTTTTTATTGAGCGTAGCTTCTAGCATTCGCGTGCTGGCATCTCTACCATCGTGAGAACCATCGTATGTTCCTACACTGAGATTAATTACAGCAGGTAAATTGAGGCTATCTGCAAGTTTAAGGATATAATGTACACCATCTATCATGTTGCTTAACCACGCAGAATTATTTTTTAAGGATACAAAGGCTATTTTTGCTTCAGGAGCAGTTCCTCTATTGGGAGAGTAAGAATTTCCATTGCCTACAGCTATACCAGTTACATTCGTTCCATGACTCGTAGAGATATTAGCTACATGTCTGCAATAGCCTGAGTCTATAGCATTTTTAGTCCACAGATGACCATAGCTGTATCCTACAGGAGGTATGCTATCTTTATTCTGATCCCAGAGAGCCAATATTCTGCTATCATTGGGGGCGTTTTTAAAATCTAAATGCCTCCACTCCAATCCGAAATCTATAATCCCTACCAAAACATTTCTACCTTTGTAATTTGCAGTCAGTGGCGCTATTCCAGAGTGCACGGAATCTATGTTATTGAGAATTCTGGCAGAATCCAACAAGGGTCTCATTTCAATCAATCCGTCTTCTATTCGTCTTATCCAGGTTTGTTTGTATAAGTCATGGATATTTTCTTTCGGTACGTATATGGTAAAATAGTTGCCTATAGATGTGCCGATTTTAATTTGTTTATTTCGTTCTAAATATTGATTCAAATGACCAGGCTCTGCCTCTATGATCAATGGATATTCTCCTACATGTTGCTCAAACTTTAGTCTCATCGATAGTGATTGAGCTTGCAGAATATAATTAGAGATTATAAATAAAATAATTGCGCAGAACCTCACGGATAGTATGCGTTTCAGTTTTATTACATGTAGAAAATTATACATTATATTCAATTATACTAGCAAATTTGGCTATAGTGAAGGCATCCTTTTTAGTTTTTCATCTAATGAGTTTAATCAGGGCAAGAAAAAATATATGTACATTTGTCTATTACAAATTTACGAAATCTTTGAGTATCTCGAAAATAATTTATGCTAGTCCTCAATATTGGGCTTTGCTTCGTATGCGAGAAATCGAGTTGCGATTGCCTCTCGGCATGCGATATCAGAAATTGGATATAAAAAATGAAGCGGAAGAGTGGATTTATGCTTATTTTTTACAAGACCGAATTGTGGCTTCTTGTCAGTTTATCATAGAAGGAGATAAAGCAAAAATGCGCCAAGTGGCTACAGTCAAAACCTATCAAGGCAGAGGAATAGGAAAAGATTTATTTATGCATTGCGAAGAAGAGCTGAGGAAACATGGAATAAAAGAAATATACTGTCATGCTAGGAAAAATGCGATTCCTTTTTATGAAAAACTAAACTTCGAGATTTATTCTGATGAATTTGATGAGGTGGGTATTCCTCACTTGAAAATGAAAAAGACCTTGGTGTGAGAATTGTTTATTCTTGGATTCAAAAATGGTTTAGCCAGCTTCAATTTTTCTACACTGGGTCTGAAACTTGGCACCTCACGATAGATGACGGACCTAGTCCGAATACCTTATGGATATTAGATTTGCTGGATACCTATAACACAAAAGCTATATTTTTCTGTATAGGAAAAAATATCGAAGCCTATCCTGACTTTTTTAATGAAATATTAAAAAGAGGACATCAAGTGGGCTATCATTCCTATTCACATACAAATGTGTGGCGTCAGAATAATCATGAATTTGTGCAGGATTTTGAAAAATGTGAAGCAATTTTTAAGTCCAAAATTTATCGCCCTCCTTATGGGAAAATGACCTGGTACATATTTCAATATCTAAAGAAAAAAGGTATAAAAATAATGCTGTGGGATATCTTGACCGAAGATTGGAAAATGAATATAGACCCTATGGAAAAAATCAAGTCAAAAATCAAACAGGCAAAAAATGGTTCCATTTTCGTATTTCATGATAATGAAAAATCATTTCAAAATTTGAAAATTATGTTACCGTATTATTTAATGGAAATGAGATAAAAGTTCAGTGGTTGCCACTCCTGCGATGCAAATATGAATGCCTTTAAAGTTAAAAGCTCTATGAATAAAGCTGATACCACTAGCATGGAGCTGTCGTTCGAAAGTCTAACGCAGAAATAAGAGCAACGGTTTCTGTACCTTCATTTAAAGCGAATGATGATAGAAAAGCACAGACAACACTTCGTTTATGTCTGCTTGAGGAAATTCAACATAGATTTTAATCTATCCTATGTATTCTTTTTAACTCATAAACATCTAATAAATCTTTTGGTCTTTGTGATTTAATTTTACTATCAATAAGGTCTTTCAGTGAAATAATCGGGTAAACTAAGTTTTCATTGATGATTTCTTTTCTCCTAAGATATGCTTCATCAAAACTGCAACCAGGGTTAAAATTGGTTATTAACTCAATTTCAGATATAGGGCTTATTTTTATAGAAATGTTTTGCGCTCCATTTAAGACATCTTGAGGAAAACTATCTATTTCAAAACCTATATCTATTAGTGTATTTTTCAATCTCATGAAATTGTCTTCTGATATACTTATCCAAAAATCGACATCGGATGAATGCCTCTGATATCCATAGAAATTGACTGCTCCACCTCCGACTAGAAGCATTTGAACTTTATTCTTATTGGCAAAAAGAATAAAGTCATTGACCTCTTTATTGAATAAAGCTGTATTCATTTTTTTGTTTTTGCAAGGATGAAATTTCCTTTTTTCTCATTGTCGCTTGGTGTGATATTTTGTGCTACCATATTGAAATATCTTTGCAGTCTTTCATAGGGCGTCAGACTGAGAAATTTCGCTTCTCTTCGAGCATTGTGCTCTTCTTTGGTACCATAATAAATTTCCTTTTTCATTATTAGCAAATATAAATGATTTACAAGAGATAAAATGAAGTAATAATCATACAGAACCGCTCTTGACTCACTTTCACATTATGTCTCCTGAAAGGCGCTCATTTAGTGCTTTGCTAGGTATAGTGCTGCAATGCCTTTTTCTTTGACTACATAGAGTTATTTGTAAATTTATAATTTACAAAAGAATGGCATTTTTTGAACCCAAATTCCGCATTAAAAAATATAGAATCGATTAAGAATTTGTATTTCAATATTTTGAAAATCTCGAAACAATTTCTAAATCGTCCTGAAGAACCTTCGGGACAACTAAATCATATACTTCGCTTAGCTGTGGCTTCTAATGACTAATTTGAGGTTAAGGAGAAATCGTTCCTAAAAATGAAGAGAAGTATGTATTCACAATCGAGTCACGTAACTATAATATATACAACCGCATTCACTCTCCCTAGCCTTTTTAATATTAAGAATTTAAAATTTAAAATTAAATACTAATGCACCCAACTATAAGCGTATTCCGTCCATTCTATGTCGAGGGCATATTGTGTGAGCTTAAGGGGTCGAAAAGTGTCAATCATCACAGCTAACTCATCTGTTTTTTCCTTGCCCAAACTTCGCTCAATAGCACCTGGGTGCGGACCATGTGGTATGCCTATAGGATGGAGCGAAAACATTCCCTTTTCTACGTGGTTGCGACTCATAAAATCACCATCGACATAGTACAAAACTTCATCACTATCTACATTGGCATGGTGGTATGGGGCAGGCACAGATAGTGGATGATAGTCATATTTTCTCGGCACAAAACTACAAATAACAAAATCTTTACCATCCCATGTTTGGTGAATCGGCGGTGGCATATGCAGCCTTCCTGTAATAGGTTCGAAATTATGGATGGAAAATATGTAGGGATAATGACACCCGTCCCAACCTATAGCCCCGAAAGGGTGATACATATAAGTCGTAGGATACATCATTTGATTTTTCTTGATATATACGAGAAATTCACCCTTTTCATCGTGTGTTTTAAGATTGGAAGGCGGTATAATGTCTCGCTCACAATAGGGCGAGTGCTCCATTAACTGACCATACTTCGATAAATAGCGTTTTGGAAAATCATAAGGGCCAAACGACTCAATAATTAATAGTCTATTATTTTCATTTTTAAACTCAAACTGGTATATAGTTCCTCGAGGTATGATAATATAATCGCCATATTTAAATTCTAATTCACCATAAACAGATTTGAAAGTTCCTTCGCCTTCATGAATGAAAATACACTCATCGGCAGAGCTATTTTTATAGAAATAATCTGTCATGGATTTGGTAGGCGCACAAACAGTGATTTCACAATCATTATTGACCATAAGTGGCTTGCGACCTTTGAGATAATCATCGGTAGGGGCATGCTTGTAACCCATAAATGCGCGTGGTCGGCAATGCTCCACTTCCACTATAGGTGGAGCTACTGAAAATGCCTCAAGGTATTTAGTAGCCGTTGTGGGAGGATTGCTATGATAGACCAAAGAATAATTATTGGAAAAGCCCTCTGTACTCACTAATTCTTCTTGATACAAACCGCCATCTGGTTTTCTAAACTGGGTATGGCGCTTGGGTGGCACAGTGCCTAATCTCTGATAGTGTGGCATATTTTAAAAATTGATAGACAAATATACACTATTTTAGCAGAAAAAGATTGGAGTAAATACTTAAAGAAAATACCAAGGCCAATAAAATGTTAAGCAGAATCGATGTCATTTTTCATACCTTTTTTATCTGACGTTTCCTTATTCAAACTTCCAGATAAATTCACCTTTCCTTTTAACTATAAGCCTGCTCCTATTGCAATTCAGGCTGCAGAGGAGTTGAAATCGTATATCCAAAAAGAGATTGAGCCTATTCATAATTTTGGTTTGGAAAGTGGGGCGTCTGGAATAGGTAAAATGTTTGGAGTGATGGTAGTGCGAAATACCAAAGGAGAGCTCGGTTACATCAGTGCTTTCTCCGGCAAGTTAGGAATGAAAAATGACTATGACCGCTTCGTGCCTCCAGTCTATGATATGCTAGCAGCAGGTCAATTTTATAAAAGTGAAGAAGAGAAAATCAATATTCAAAGTGCTAGAATAAACCAACTAATAGAAGATGAAAACTATGCGCAATGGCAGGAGGAGTTGGCTAAAATGGAAGCGCAAAGTGTAGTAGAAATCGAACAATTTAAAGAAAAAAAGAAGCAAGCTAAAGCAATGCGAGTGCAAGTTCGAAATGAAATTTTGGCATTGCGAAGTAGTGAAGATGCTTTGCCAGAATTGCAAGAGCTAGATAGGGAGAGTGCAAAGTGGCATTACGACTTGAAACATTTGTCGAGTGAATGGAAAAACCGAATAGGTGACCTGAAAGAGAAAATTTTTCAGCACGAAGCTGTCATTAGTAATGAAAAGCAGAAGCGTAAAGCTATGTCTATAGCTCTGCAGCACCGATTATTTGAAAATTATACTTTTCTCAATGCGAAGGAAGAATCAAAATCTCTACATTCTATTTTCCCTATAGATAATGGAGAGCTGCCACCCTCTGGTGCAGGAGAATGTGCAGCTCCCAAATTATTACATTATGCCTATAGTCATGACCTAGAACCTATTTGCATGGCTGAGTTCTGGTATGGAAAATCACCTAGCTCAGAAATTCGCAAACATGGATATTTCTACCCTTCTTGTAAATCGAAGTGCTTGCCTATTTTATCGCATATGCTTCAAGGGCTAGAGGTGGACCCCAATCCTTTGGAAGATAATCCCGCGAAATTCGTAGACTTGGATATCGTTTATGAAGATGATGATATAATAGTCATAAATAAACCCCATGATTTTCTCTCCGTACCAGGTAAAAATATTGTGGATTCTATTTTTACAAGAATTCAGTTGCTATATCCAGAGATCAAGGATCTCATGGTTGTGCATAGATTGGATATGTCTACTTCAGGTTTGATACTCTTTGCTAAAAAGAAACATGCTCATAAACATTTACAGATTCAGTTTTTACAGAAAACGATTCATAAACGCTATGTAGCAGTTTTAGATGGAATTATAGAATCTAAAACAGGTGAGATAGATTTACCCATAGCTGTAGATTATGAAAACAGACCTAGGCAAAAAGTGAGTTTTGAGTATGGGAAGTCAGCTCTAACACGCTATGAGGTCATAGAAACCCGAAACAATAAAACGTTGGTCCATTTTTTTCCAGTTAGTGGTCGTACTCATCAGTTGCGAGTACATGCAGCTCATCTATTAGGATTGAATACTCCTATACTTGGAGACGATTTATATGGCAAACGAGATCAAAGATTATTTCTACATGCAGAAGAGTTGTTATTTATTCACCCATCTTCAAATAAAAAAATCAACTTTAAAGTCGAGTCAGGATTTACCCTTAACTAATTCTGCATCAACTTCCTTGTAACCATAAAGACATATACATTCCAATAGACTTCTTGAAAATAACCAATAAATGATTTTATGCGATTAATGAAAATTCTAACTTTAAGTTTAATAATTAGTATTTCTATATATTCACAGATTGATTATGACCGCATGTCCTTGAATGAAGCACTTATTTTCTTAGAAAAAACTATGCCCCCTAAAGAAAAATTGAAATTTAAAAAGCAGGAGGAAAAAAAAGCTGTAAACAATCAGCATTTCGTCATGGGAATTTGGATTCGAAATAATATGCTTAATAATCCAAATAGAATTTCTAGGTATTTTCTAGAAAGAGGCCTAGCACATCCAGATGATTATTCCTATATAATTCTACTTGCTCTACATAGAAAATTAAATAAAAGGAAACTAAATATAGACAAAGAAATACAAAGGATATCATCACTGTATAGTGGACTTGACCCTTGTAAGGAGCTGTCAAAAAGAGTAGATAGTGTGAATTGTGCTCGAATTAAAGTAGGAGATTCTATTCAAATTATAATGCCTATAGACTCTGTGTTAGGAAATGATGGTGTTTATATTTACAATACCTTAGGATTCGGTTGTGATACATCAAGAAGGCATTTAATCAATTATAAAAAATTAATCATACGCGGTCATGTTAGTGAAATAAGAGACTTCTGTTATGAGCTAATATTAAATGTCACTTACTTAAATAGAGAAGATGTTACTGTACTCAATCAGAAAATAGAGATAAATAAAAAATTTATATTTCTGTTTTCAGATTTATGGATAACTAGATTGACAGAATAGGTATATTCGCCCACAAACAGCAATATTGAGATGGGAAATCGAATAATTAATTTAAAAAGTTTAGCAATTGTAATAAGTATTTTATTTAGTTGCAATAACAGCGAAAGCGAAACTGTAGAATCAATGGCAACAAATGAAACAGAAGAAGTGCTTTTATCACAATCAAATAATGAAGATGAACAAGCTCGTTCAACACTATATAATTTTTATACAGAGTATTTATCTCAAATAGCTAAATTCCCTGTTGACGAGAAAAAATTAAAAGGTATAAAATCAAGCTATTGTTCAGATAGGTTATTGCAGATATTAGACACATTGGAATTGGATTATGACCCATTCACAAATTCGCAAGATTTTGATTCAAATACAGCTAATCAACCAACCATTACTAAAAAGTCTGATTTATCTTATATGGTTTCCTTTGCTAATTATAACGAATATACCATAACATTATTCTTGATTAAAGAAAAAGATAAGTATTATATAGACTCAATATTAGATTTGTATTAAGTCCGCCTTCCTCATAGCGCAGATATTAGCGACAGCGATATCTGTGCTATAAATTAAAATGATTATCTTTACATCATGCTAAGGTTGTCTCTATTCTTATTTAGCCTAGCTTGGTTTAACCTTTGGGGTCATGACATTATAAGTCATGTTACCAATCACCGCTGCTTTACCTCTCATAGTGGTTGGTATCAATTAAATAGATAAGTAAAATGTGGCATAGTAAGGTCTTATTATTTCTATTTCTAAGTGAAATTTCTTGTACTACCTTGAAATATAATAGTAAATTGACCTTTGAGATAAGGGAAATTAATAGTGGAAAAGTTTCGAAAATAATGTCTGAAAGAGACATTCAATGGTTTGACATAAAAACAAAGATTTAGTCATCTATTTAAACGGGAAAAGATATTTAGATTTTTATTTACAGTGCAATTGTGGCAATTTTGTAAGGACAGAAAAAACCAAAGTGTATATGCTAAATAATTTTGACTTTATAATTACAAGTTTTGCTAAGTATGATGATTCCTTAAAATTTAATGATATTGGTTTTTACAAGCAGTTAAAGACTATGAATAAAATTAAAAGTTAAATGAAGGTTCTCCCACTAGTGCGAGTTTGCAACACCTACATAGCGGAGATATTAGCGACAGTAATATCTGTGCCCTTTGCGGTGTGGTCTCTGGACAGCGAATTAAAAATCACTTCTAATCCTACTAAATTTGTAGCCCCAACTCTTAGAGAAAATTTCTATCAATATAGAATGAGTCTAAAAGGATGGAATTCTGGAAAATAAAATAGTTTTATGAGATATCAAAATAAAGTGATTACAACATTTCTCGTTATTCTATTTCTTATAGTTTATTTGGTTTACTATAAGGATAAAAATAAGATTACAGCCCAATCTTTTAGTTCTAATTTTAATATAAAGGAGATAAAACTAAGAAATGAACCTGTTTTTTATTTAAAAGCAAAGATATGGGGAGTATCTGGTAACCATACTCGAATCTTATTATCGAAAAAGCCGGATAACGATTTTAATAACGAACAAGACATTGTGTTTTATACGGATATGATTTTTTATAGGATTTCATTAAATCAAGATTCTTTGATAATCTACGCTGAATCCTGTTCGATAAGTAACGTTACAAGAAATTTTTCAGATAAAATTAAAATTGTAGAATTGAATGATAATGACCAAATATTCTATTACACGAAAAATTATGTAGAATTAAATTTAAAAAAGATTTCAGTATATGATTCCCTCCACTGAGCGAAGTCTATTGACTTCGTTCGAGTGATAATAAATCTGTGATTTAATCTACATAGCGCAAATATAAGCGGAAGTGGTATCTTTGCCTTTTTCTTAAATAGACTATCTTTAGACCTTGCCTCGAATGCTGATTTTATGGTTTAGTATATTCTGGTCTAGTATATTGAGTGCTGACACTACGGGCAGCGTCTATGACTTTAAAAATGACAGGTGGGAGCACTTGGCAACAAGGAGGACTATTTTCAGAAGCTATGCTTACACAATCAGCGCAAAGAGTTGGTTATAGAATAGGAAATGATTATTTTAAGGAAAGATTATTGCCTGTAAGATGAAAAAGATATTGTATTTAGCTATTTGCCTTTTATTCATATTGATTTATTTAGATATGCGTAGAAAGGTTGTAAATATTGACAATAAGACTCAACTTACAGTTTGGAAACGCTTGGGAGGAAGTTGTTATATCATGCCATATTCATATTACGGAATTTTATCTCCTAAGGATAATTTTATAAAATATAGCAATGTAGGAAGTATGGACTTTTACTGGAAAGATAGTTTAATCTATATCCCATTTGCTACCTATAACGATGAATTATTTATTGTAAATAAATCCAAAAGATGGAGAATTATACACCTTAATTCTGACCATAAAATTCCGTTGAAAAAGTTTAATAGAGTTGATATTGATGTTCGATATCTTGTAATAAAAGATACAAGTGGAAAAATATTAGAATAAACCCCTCGCTGGTGCGAGTTTGCAAACTCGTACCTTAACCAACCGCTCTTCGCGCTGTTGTCACCGCGAAGTTTAGAAATGTCATTTAAGTTAGACAAAAGATTTGATAATAATGGCATGATGAGTGTTCGTTAGAGCATGATGGTTGACAATAATGCCATGTTGAGACTTCATTAGAGCATGATGATTGACAATAATGGCATGATGAGTATTCATTAGAGCATGATGATTGACAATAATGACATGATGAGTATTCATTAGAGCATGATGATTGACAATAATGGCATGTTGAGACTTCATTAGAGCATGATGATTGACAATAATGGCATGATGAGTATTCATTAGAGCATGATGATTGACAATAATGACGTGATGAGTATTCGTTAGAGCATGATGATTGACAATATTGGCATGATGAGTATTCATTAGAGCATGATGGTTGACAATAACGCCATGATGACCATTAAATCATAAATAATAGAATTAAAGATATGGGGATTTACCCTTGACTACCCCATCAACTATTCAATATTAGCCAAAAGCTAATAACTAAGCCCTACTGCGGCTCGAAGCTTAGGATAAATCTAAACTTGCCATATTTGTCGAAAATACTGGCATTTTGAAGTCCTGGAGGTACATATTTATCTACTCCTAGACCATAGTCAAATCCTAGTAAGCCGAACATTGGAAGGAAGAATCGAACACCCAGACCATAGGATTTTTTCACATTGAATGGATCAAAGTCTTTAAATCGTTCCCAGCCATTTCCCGCTTCTGCAAATAACATGGTATAGATAGAAGAGCCTGGATTGAGCATGATAGGATATCTCAGTTCGAAGATATATTTATTAAATACTGTTGCTCCTTGGAAAAACTCCCCCTCTTTATTGATAGTCACCTCACGTTCATCGTAGCCTCTGAGGGCATAGGTTTCCTGTCCGAACTGATTCCACATCACGAGACCATCTCCCCCTATTCGGAATCGCTCAAATGGAGATATGCCATAGCGACTATTAAAAGAACCTATGGTCCCAAATCGCGAAGCAAATCGAGCCACCAAATTTCCAGCTAAAGGCATATAAACATCCGTAGAGAATTTCCATTTATGATATTCTATCCAGTTCCAATGTTGAGACTTGCTTAAGTTAGGATCTTCGTAGTTTAGATTTCTAGAACTAAATATTTTCGAATAAGGAAGTGTCGCCTGAACGGAGAATGATATATTTGATCCTGTAGTAGGATAGATTTGAGGCCCTATAGGTCCATTCAATGAATTTCGAGTGAGGGTAAATCTTCCATACAAGTTATTGACTACACCCGTCGAAAAGTTTGCTCCGAATTGATTGTTGTTTTCCAATATGTTATTCTCCATGGTCACGCCAAAGAAGGCTACAAAATAATCATCTGGCCAACGAAGACGCTTCCCTACTTCTACAGAGAAATTATTACGTATAAATAAACTTCTAGATCCGTCAGCTAATGGATTGGAAAATCTACTGTGTGTTCCCGACACCGTTAATGAGGTAGGACTCTTACCACCTAGCCACGGTTCTGTAAATGAGACGTTAAATATTTGGCTCAATACACCAGAAGACTGCACATTGATCGCCAGCGTCTGCCCATCACCAGAGGGGAGAGGTTTCCACGTTTTGAGATTGAACATATTTCTCAATGAGAAATTGGTGAAATTCATTCCTACTTGTCCATAAAAGAAATTCGCATATCCCAATGAAAGTGATAATTGATCGTTCGGTTTTTCTTCCACAATGAGGTCAATGTCTACGGTCCCATCTTCATTTGGCTTAGGCAGTATCTGAGTGGCCTCAGGATTAAAGTATCCCATAGCTGCTAATTCACGCTGGGTTCTTATTAGCTTTGATCGGTCAAATTTATCTCCAGGTCTTAATTTTAATTCACGACGTATGACATGCTCATTCGTTTTGACGTTTCCTGAAATGGTAATATTGTTTATTGTCGATTGATTGCCTTCATAGACTCGCATAAGATAATCTACACTATCACCTACCACAGCCACTTCTTGTGGATCTATTCGGAAAAATAAATATCCGTCATCCATGTAAAGTCCAGATACGTCTCCACCTTCAGGATTTTGTTGAAGTCTCTTATCTAGTTTTTCCTGATCAAAAGGGTCACCCTTTCGAATATCCAATATCTGAGAAAGTATAGAGTCTGGATACTTGGTATTTCCTACCCAGTTTATATTTCTGAAATAATATTTTTTGCCTTCGTCTACTTTGATAAATATTTTAACTCGCTGATTCGAATGTTCTACGACGGTATCCCAAGTAATTTTAGCATCCCTATGACCGAGACTAGCATAATGATCCTTTATAGAAGCGAAGTCTGCCTGTTTTAGCTCCTCTGGTTTGTATTTAGCTCCTGCAAAAATGTTTGGCTGTATAAATTCCGAAGCATAATTTTTTATGTTCTTAGGTGTGATAACTCCCAGATAATCGTACCAGCTCCAACCAGGATTGGCAAGGTGTTTTTTGAATCTAAACATTTCCAATAACTGAATCTTAGCCTGTTCTTTGTTTTCTTTCATGGCTTTTTTAAGGCCAGCACTAGAGGCTTTTTGGTTATCGATAAAAATGATATCTTTTACAACATATTTATAACCTCTATCTATATTGATTTTTATAGCTACACCATTGGCTATAGAAGAGTCTGCTACTTTATCAATCGTTATTTTAGGATAAATAAAAGATTTTTCTTTGTAATAATTCTTGATAATGTTTTGGATGTTTGTTTCTAATTGGTCGTTGAGTATAGAGCCAGCTCGTAACTCCAGTTTTGGTCTCAATTCTTCTATGTCGCCTTTCTTGACTCCTGTGATTTTATATTTGGTTATCCTTGGTTTCTCCTCTAATTTAATTAGTAGAAATACACTTTTTCCTTGGTAGCGTTCTGCTTGAATATCAATATTGGAGAATAAGCCTTGTTTCCAAAGTTGTTTGATTGCTTGAGTTGCTTCTTGTCCCGGTATGTGAATGGTTTGACCTACACTCAATCCAGATAAGGCTACGATCATTGCTTTATCCGTAGTAACGGGTCCTTCAACTCGTATAGCAGCTATGTTGTACTCATTTTCCTGTGATTTTACCTCACCTATGCAGATGAAAAGTAGTAAAGTTAGAAAAAGGTTAAACTTGCTATATTGAATCAACTTGTTCATTTTTGAATAAAACTCCAAATATCCATATTTTAGCTCAAAACTATCATTTAATAATGAGGGCGCTTTGGAAATAACTTATAATCCCAAATTAATCATTAGAAGCCACTACGTGGCGAACTATATGATTTAGTTGGGGTTATCCCGATTTAGAATTTGTTTTAAGATATACAAAATATTGAAATACAAATTCTTAATCGATTCTGCATTTTCTAATGCAGAATTTGGGATAATTTGCTTAATTTCAGAATTATTTATCTTTTTTATAAGTATTATGTCATGTTTTTAATCCTATACTTGTTGTAAAACTTATAGTAATATTTTTAGCTATTAACTATTAGCTGTTTGATTACATTTGCTTCAAATAAAATAAAATATAATAAATGAACGATAACATCATCGAAAACTTAATAAAAGAAGAATATACTCGACAGCGTGAAGGTATAGAACTGATAGCCAGTGAGAACTATACATCGGAGGCTGTGATGCGTGCTATAGGTTCTTGCTTGACCAATAAATATGCAGAGGGATACCCAGGACGTAGATATTATGGAGGATGTGCAGTCGTAGATAAGGTGGAGCAAGAAGCCATTGATAGATTGAAAAAATTGTTTGGTGCTGAATATGCTAATGTACAACCACATTCTGGAGCTCAGGCTAATGCAGCAGTGATGCTAGCATGTCTCAAGCCAGGCGATGTTATCTTAGGATTAGACTTATCTCATGGAGGTCACCTGACGCACGGTTCGCCTGTCAATTTTTCTGGAAAACTTTATAAGGCTGAGTTTTATGGGGTAGAGCAGGAGACAGGTAGAATCGACATGGATAAAGTGCATGCAAAGGCAAAGGAATGCAAACCCAAAATGATAATTTGTGGAGCATCAGCCTATACGAGAGATTATGATTTCCCTAGATTCAGAGCTATAGCAGACGAGGTGGGGGCTATTTTGCTAGCTGATATTTCGCATACCGCAGGTTTAATAGCTGCAAAACAATTGAGTGATCCCATACCATATTGTCATATTGTGACTTCTACGACACACAAGACACTTAGAGGTCCACGTGGAGGTGTCATTATGATAGGCAAGGACTTCCCCAATCCATGGGGTCACACGAATCCGAAAGGAGAGGTCAGATCTATGGGTGAATTAATAGATTTAGCTGTTTTCCCAGGCACTCAAGGAGGACCTTTAGAGCATGTGATTGCTGGAAAGGCAGTAGCTTTTGGAGAAGCTTTGGCAGATGATTTTATTACTTATCAAAAACAAGTCTTATCGAACGCACAAGCTATGACCAAGGCTTTTATTGATAAAGGATATCATTTGGTTTCGGGCGGTACTGATAATCACCTATTGCTTATAGATTTAAGAAATAAAAATATTTCAGGGAAAAAGGCTGAGATTACTTTAGGCAAGGTAGATATCACCGTCAATAAAAATATGGTTCCATTTGATGATAAATCTCCATTTATAACCTCTGGTATTCGCATTGGTACACCAGCGATAACTACCAGAAAAATGAATGAGTCAGATATGGTCAAGATTGTAGAATGGATCGATAGCGCTATAATGAATCATGAAAACGAGGCTGTTTTAGCCTCTATAAAACAGGAAGTAAATAATTTTTCTAATCAGTTTTATCTTCCTAGTTAAATTTGTCCTCTAAAATTAAAAGTAAATAATGAATTTTCCAGCTAATCTAAAATATACCAAAGAACACGAGTGGATACTTGTAGAAGGAAATAAAGCGAAAATCGGAATCACAGATTTTGCTCAAAAAGAATTGGGTGATATCGTCTACCTAGATATCAATACTCAAGGAAAAAAAGTAGCTCAAAATGAGATTTTCGGTACTATAGAAGCTGTAAAAACAGTTTCTGACTTGTATATGCCCGTAACAGGTACTATTTTGGGCATCAATAGTGCACTAGAGGCAGATCCACAATTAGTTAATTCTGATCCCTATGGTGCAGGTTGGATGGTAGAAATAGAGCTAGCCAACGAAAGTGAATTAGCTGGTTTGCTCAGTGCAGATGACTACTCAGCCATTGTGGGATAATACCTACTTTTTCCCAACTTTTTTTCGTAATAAGTGGGGCTTATTCATAGGTCTCGCGTTATTGGTTTTGGTGCTATCTCTCATACCACAGAAATCTTTGCCAAAAGTAGGATTTACCAGAGTGGATTTAGTGGTTCATTTAGCCATGTATGCTAGCCTTGCCTACGCACTTAGTTTGGCATTATATAGCCATATCTCAGGGCCTACCATTACATTATGGAAATATCCAGTATTACTAGGTATATTTGGATTTGTTATAGAAGTTTTGCAGAAAATTCTTCCTTTCAATCGTTTTTTTACTTGGGAAGATACCATTTGCAATTTTGTAGGTGCTTGTAGTTTTTATCTATGGGTGCATAAAATAAGAGGTTGAGTATGGAAATATTCCTCAATACCTGTGCTTTTTGCAATAAACGAATTTTAGCTTCCAACAATTTATTTTGCATCGAGTGCAATGGTCTGCTCCCAAGAACCTACTTCAATTTATCAGAAGATAACATCGTATTAGACAAGCTGAAGCCATTTATAAACCTCAAAGCAGCTGGTTCGTTCTTGTACTACAATAAAAATGAAATGGTGCAGCAGATTTTATGGGAAATGAAATATAATAACAATCAGGAATTAGCGCGCGAAATGGGAAGGCTAGCCTATAGTAACCATGAAAATATGTTTTCAAATTCGATAGATTGTTTTATCCCTATTCCTCTGCATGCCTCTAAATTACAACTGAGAGGATATAACCAGACAGAACGCTTTGCAGAGGGATTATCTGAGGTTTCTAATCTACCTATGTACAAAGATGTATTAACTAGAAATAAGAAAACAATCTCACAAACCAAGCTCGATAGAAATGAACGTTTTCAAAATCTAGATGCAGCTTTTAATGTTGTTAATGTTGAAAAAATTAAAGGCAAGCATCTCGTCTTGCTCGATGATGTCGTGACCACTGGAGCTACACTTATTTCTGCTGGGCAATCTCTCCTGGAGGCTGGCTGCGCTAGTCTCAGTATCTATACTTTGGCAACGGCATTTGAAGTTTAAGTCTTAATTATAACTGGAAATTTTCGAATAATTTAGAATACTCACCCTATGATAAAACTACTCCCCGCTACTTCTGCCGAAATACCTACTATTTACCAACTGGCAGTAAAAATTTGGAATCACCATTATGTGCCTATTGTTGGTCAAGAACAGGTAGATTATATGTTGGCTAAGATATATTCAACGGAGGATTTGACAAGGCAAATGACGGAGAGCAAACATCAATTTTATCTTATAGAAATCAATGGACTAATCCGAGGATTCATATCTGTGAGTGGACAAGAGGATATGTTTATACATAAATTTTATATCGATCAGGATATACAGGGTCAGGGTCATGGAGCTACAACCTTTAGCGAACTTCTTGCTATTTATCCTGCTGTAAAAACTTTTTCTCTTACTGTCAATCGAAGTAACTACAAGTCCATCAACTTTTATTTCAAGCTCGGTTTCAAAATAGATCATGTCGCTGATTTTGACATTGGACAGGGCTATTTTATGAACGATTTTGTAATGAAGTGGGAAAGGAAGTAGTCCTATACTTGCTTCCCTCTTATCTTAAATCCTAAGAGAGTCATAGGAATAAATATGACTAATCCAACGATGATAAACCAAGTCGGGTGAGGAAATGAAAGAAAATTGATGACTGCTGTGAGTGTGAGTATAGTGCCAGCAATTAAAGGTAATTTTGTAGATTCTGATTTGCTGATAAGTCTTATCAAGAAACCGCAAATCATTGAGCCTATAGCCCATCCGAAGAGAACCATAGCCCAAAACAATATAGGTTGTCTCGTCCTAAAATTACTTGACAGTTTTTGGTTAAAAAACTGATTTGGATTACATTTTTTTCTCTAAATCCTAAACAAATGTACAGTAATATTTTTCATTCCTAATAATTCAATACTTCTGATTATTACTTTTCCTGA